>NZ_VPBW01000001.1:0-238183 GCF_013418535.1 Acinetobacter sp. YH12137
CTCATGAAATACGGTATTCTGATGTGACAAAACCTGAATCCTGGTCGTTAAAGTGTTTGTTTGCACTCATATTTTAACTGTTAGGACTCAGGTTTTTTTATTTAAAGCAAACTATGGGACAGCAGTGAGCCGAGGCTCTCTTTTTTTATGAGGTTTTAGTCGTGATTGTATTTTCTTTTCTTGCCTGAAGGATATTAAAGCCTATCGCAATAATCACCATGATGGTGCCGATAATATCGGTCATGGTCTCAGGGACAATCATCATGAGTGCACTAACCCCCAAGAAAATGCGCCAGAACCAGTTCATGCTAGCTTTAAAATACCCTTCGACTGAAGCGCCAAGTGCCAGAATGCCGACAATGGACGTCACGGTAATGCTTAAAATGACATTCCATGCCGGTAAGGCAAATTCTTTGGCATTCACGGCAATATCTGTTGTATCAATCATCAGCATCGCCGGGTTATAGACAAACAGGAAGGGCACAATAAATCCGGCTAGGGATAGGCGTAGTGCCAGGAATCCAGTCCGCATTGGGTCACCACCTGCAATCCCGGCACCAGCAAAGGCGGCTAAGGCAACTGGTGGGGTAATATTGGCAAACAGGCCAAAATAAAACACAAACATATGCGCGACTAGGATTGGAATATCAAAGTTGGCCAAAGCAGGTGCTGCCATCGTCGCGGTAATGATATAGGCAGGAATCGATGGTAGACCCATGCCCAGAATCATCGATGCAATCATGGTGAAGAACAGAGTGAGGAACAGACTGCCAGCACCAATACTCATGATTGAAGAAGTCATCACCGAGCCAAAGCTAGTCAAGCTCACCACCCCAATAATGATCCCGACGACGGCACAGGCCGCCATCACAGAGAGCGACTGTTTAGCGCCATCAGCCAAAGCTTCCAGAATTTCCTTAGGTCCCATACGGGTAGATTTTCTGAATGCTGCCACCACAATGGTCAACAAAATCGTATACACAGCCGCATAGCTAACCGGAATGGATTGGAATAGGAAGAACACTAAAGCAACGATTGGAAATAATAAATGTCCTCGTTCTTTCAGGACTTCTTTGACTCGTGGTAAGTCGGCTTTCGGTACGCCTTTCAGGTGATCTCGACCTGCTCTGAAATGGACTTGTGCCATCACACCGAGGTAATACAGCAGGGCAGGTAATACCGCAGCTAAGGCAATCGTGCCATAACTGACACCCGTGGTTTCTGCCATGATGAAGGCACTGGCACCCATTACTGGCGGCAAGATCTGCCCGCCGACAGAAGCACTGGCTTCCACTGCACCGGCAAAGTTTTTGTGATAGCCAATTTTCTTCATTAAAGGAATGGTAAATGAACCTGTTCCTACGACATTGGCAACCGCCGTCCCGTTGATACTGCCCATAAAACCGCTGGAAATCACCGCGACCTTGGCTGGTCCACCTTGCTTATGTCCCGCAAGTGCCATGGCGAGATCATTAAATAATTTTCCCATTCCTGATTTCGCCAGAAAGGCACCAAACAGGATAAACAGGAAAATAAAGGTGACTGAAGCACCAATGGCTGAAGAATATAAACCTTCAGTCTTCAGATACATTTGTCCGAAAATATCACTGAATGTATAGGGGCGAGTGAGCAAGCGATCCGGCATCCATTCAAAATGACTGACAAATGGATAGCTTAAGAAAATCAGTCCTAAGATCGGCAACATCCAGCCCATTACCCTTCGAGCAGCCTCAACCACCAATACTACCGTCATAATTGAGAAGACAATGTCCAGCGTATTGGGAATGCCTCCCCGGGTAGTCATAATGGCTTGGTATTCTTTAAACAGATAAAAGAAAGAAACAAAAGAGGCAATGACCCAAATCCAGTCCGTCCATGCTACCTTTTGCCGGCTACTGGCCTGACGTGCTGGATACAACAAGAAAATCAGCGCCAGACCAATGGATACATGGGCTGCACGTTGAATCAGTTCTGGCAAGGGATTAAAAGTAATATAAAGATGAAATAACGAATAGGATATTGCCAAGGCAGCAATAAACCAGCGAACCGATTTGTTATTCGGGTTGCGAGTGACAGATTCACGGTCAAATTTTTCTAATAATTCTTGTTGCTGTTGATCATCCAGTGCTTCGGTCACATTTCTTGTTTCTTGTGGATTCATAGGCAATCATTTAAACCTCTTTTTTTCCATGGGCTGTCTTTTTTTATAGAAAGTTGTACCGTGCTGTAGTCGGGAAAATCCTGATAAATATTCCAGATCCGATCAGCACTCTCAATTTGTCCCTGCATTCTGCGTGAAATGACCCAGTTGAGTTCTTTCATCTCTCGGTTGATTTGCATATGGATGTTGCCATCATCCTGTCGAGTAATAGTACCTTGATCAGGTGTACCCGCACCAAATGAAATGAACTGAGTATCTGTCAGAATGAAATGGTCCTTGTCTAGAAGATAACGTTCTTTCCACTGTGTTCTTTCTACCGAATGCATCCAGCTGAGCTGAAAAGATTTCTGGTCAATTTTGCACTGAAAATTTTGCTCTTTCACTTCCACAAAAATATACGGAAATGTCGTCCAAACATAGGTAATAAAAAAAGCAGCCAAACTAAAAAGTGCAGCAATCGCTGCACCTTGTATCCATTTCATCAGTTCGCTTTATTCTCATCATAGAATTTTTGCGCGCCCGGATGCAGTGGAGCAACCAGACCTTTTTGTGCACCTTCTAAAGTGATTTCTTTAGCAGCCTGATGTGAATTGGCGAGTTGATCCAAGCTGGAGAAGAACGTCTTGGTTAGCTTATATACATCATCTGTAGAGAGATCAGAACGAACCACCAGCGCATTCATGATCGCAGCTGTAGGAATATCTTCAGCATTGCCATAGGTCCCTTTAGGAATGGTCATTGGCAGGAAATACGCCTGATCTTTGGCAATCGCTTTCACTTTATCTGGATTAATACTCACCAGTTGTAGATCAAAGCCCTGTTGCAGCTCCATCAGTGAAGAGTTTGGAAGACCACTGGTCAGGAAGGCTGCATCCAGTTTACCGCCTTTCAAGGCATCAGCTGCTTCGGCATAACCTAAGTAATCTACTTTGACATCCTTATAAGTGATACCAAAACCGTTCAATAGAGTACGGGCATTCACTTCTACACCTGAATTCTGGGCGCCCACTGCAATACGTTTGCCTTTGAGATCTTCAATATTTTTGATGCCAGAACGTTTTGAAGTGACAATCTGTACATAGTTCGGATAAAGAGCAGCGATCTGCTGCACGTTGTCAATCTTGGTGCTAAAACTGCCTTGACCATTAATTGCTTCAGTTAAGCTGTCGCTCATGACAAAGGCCATTTCAACTTTGTTCTGTTTTAATAAATTTAGATTTTCGACAGAAGCCCCTGTGGTCTGGGTTTTGGAACTTACGCCGTAGGTCTTGTTATAGATTTCAGCCAATCCTGTTCCGATGACATTATAAGGGCCTGAGGCACCGCCTGTCGCAATATTGACAAATCGGGTTTGCAGTTTATCTGCAGCTACGCTCTCGCCAGATGCAGCCTGATTATCTGATTTATTTTGTGCATTATCATTCGAGCAGGCAACTACGCCTGATAACGCTAAGCTCATGACTGAAAGTTTGATCCATTTATTCATATATGACTCCTGATATTATTCTGTAGTTCTTAAAATATAATTAAAACAACAATATACTAAACCGTCTGGATGTTAAAAAATGTGAATTATCAATTGTTGTCCTTGTACAATTTAACAGCAATTATTTTGTCTGAATACCTTTAATAACATTTTTTTCGAAATTTTGCTTTATCAATATGTTGAACAAATTGAGCAAGATAGACATCTTAAATGGAGAGTGGAAATTTAATCATTAGGAGTTAGGTAAAAGTTGCTCCCATCACTAAATCTTTCTATAGAAGTGTGCAAAGTTCATATGCAAGAGCAGGGATTTTTAGTTAGTTAAAATTCAATCAAAGATTACTAGAAATAATGATTTTAAAGTTTTGGATGATTTTTCTTTCATGTTGTAGAGACTAGTATTTCAGGAATTTTAAGTCCGAATACTCTATTGAAACTTCTACTTTTATAGCAATTTTATGATGAGCTTATAGCTTTATAAATTGACAAAATTGACTGAAATAAAATTTTCTTTTATTTTTATATAATTATATGAAAATAAATAAAAAAATAAAATATATTTTTTTTTAATATGTTCTCTTACAATTATTTTTTTGCAGATTTGACCGGATTATTTTATGCTTAATACCTAAGAGCGAGGTCAAACTATGATTTCATGGTTATTTATTGGTTTAGTGGCAGCCATTCTATTAACACCGGGCCCAACCAATACTTTATTGGCATCGTCAGGTATTCAAGTTGGATTTAGAAAAACTTTTCGCCTTATTCCTGCAGAAGCTTTCGGCTATCTCATCGCAATTACATTCTGGGGCTTTTTGATTGGTAAAATCTCGGTCTATTTACCGGAATTACCTCATATTCTCAAACTCTGTAGTGCTGCTTATATTCTATTTTTAGCTTTAAAATTATGGCGTACCGCAGAACTTGGTGAAAATTTTCAATGTATTTCGATTCGGGCACGGGAACTATTTTTGGCGACTTTGCTGAATCCTAAGGCATTATTATTTGCTTCGGCTATTTTCCCGGTCATGGTGTGGAAAAGCAGTCAATATTATGTGACTTATATGCTGGCATTCTTGGCATTACTTATTCCTATCGCATTTTTCTGGACCTTTTTAGGTAGCTTATTGGCCAGAAAAAACAATCGCTGGCTGAATCAAAAGAACTTACAAAAGACCGCTTCCATTATTTTAATGAGCTTTTCTGTACCTTTATCCTATTCAGCACTCCTCAGTCTTTAAACCTGAAAAAGCAGCTAAATTTCCTGAAATTTAGCTGTCAGAATTTCGCTTATTTTCATTAGTGTCAATTTCAGTTAAAGTACGTCGCAATTACTTATTTTTAAGATTTTTGGATTATATCAATGGCAATTAAGTCTGATCGTTGGATTCGCGAAATGAGCGAAAAACACGGCATGATTGAACCGTATGCAGAAAACCAGATTCGTCTGGATGAAAATGGTCAAAAGCTGATTTCTTATGGTGTTTCAAGCTATGGCTATGACGTGCGATGTGCGCGTGAGTTTAAAGTATTCACCAATGTTCACTCTGCAATTGTCGATCCGAAAAACTTTGACGAAAAAAGCTTTATCGATATTGAATCGGATGTTTGTATCATTCCACCCAACTCATTTGCTTTAGCGCGTACAGTAGAATACTTCCGTATTCCACGAAATGTACTGACCGTTTGCTTGGGTAAATCGACTTATGCACGTTGCGGCATTATCGTGAATGTGACTCCACTCGAACCTGAGTGGGAAGGTCATGTCACGCTGGAGTTTTCAAATACAACTAACCTGCCTGCACGTATTTATGCGGGTGAGGGTGTGGCTCAAATGCTGTTCTTCGAATCAGACGAAGTTTGTGAAACCTCCTATAAAGATCGTGGTGGTAAATACCAAGGGCAGACAGGCGTTACTTTGCCTAAAGCTTAATAGTTTTAAAGCATTGAATAAGCGAGGCTAATGCCTCGCTTATTTTTTTTGCTGTTTCATTCATCGGAAACTCGGGGTTTTTGGTCTTTTGGCTTTGGTAATCCTGCTAAAAATAAGCATAATGAAGAATGAATATATAAAAAAGATGTGCCAAGCATCATAAAAATCAAAAATTGAAGGCTGGGAAGCTGAAGGATAAAGATGCGGAGCATCAGATAAGAAGGATAGGTCGAGATGGCTCAAATAAAAGCTAAATTTCAATTTCGTAAAAGCTTTTTGGCAATGATGATCGGTTTAGGATTATTGCCATCTGCACATGCAATGCAGGAATTAACTGATTCTTCTCTTTCTGATACTACCGGTGAAGGTGTTGCCCTGGTACTTGATGACTTTAAAATGGTTTTTCAGGCACCGAATGATGCTTCCAGTGGTTCAAGCTATGCACGAGGTATTGCCAATCCAGGTCAGGCAGACACTGGCTTTATTCGTATTATTCCGACAGGTGAAAACTACAATAAGCTCGGAGCGAATCTATATAGTAAAGTATATCAGAGTACCTACGACAGGGAATACCTCAATGAAAGGGGGCGGTTATACAATCATGTTTACGGGGAAAAATATGAAGAGCGTTATACATTTTATATTAATGATCCGACTAAAAAAGAAGCTATAAAAACTGTAGTTGATAGGGATTTAACTACACCATATCGTACGAAGACCGTTGAGAATTTATTTAATTCTTCTTTAATGCAATCATATTTGACACAACGTAAAGCAGATTATAAAGATGGTGTTACGTGGCCTTGGAGCGTTATTGATGATGGAACAGATGATAATACGAGTGGCACACGAGGTAATGAAGAAAAATCATTAGCACAAGCAATTAAAAATACCTATGAAATGATTGAAATTCTATTCGGAGAGAAAAGTACCAATACTACACTTACATCAGAATTTATAAATTCTAATTTTTATAAAAATGTCTATTTAAAATCAGAAGAGTATAAAAAATATGGTCGTAAGAATGCAATAAAAGAAGAAGTTGATAAGTTATTAACAGATACAATTAATGCAAGATTAGAGGATGAAGCAGCCGCAAATGCGTCACAGTATGCAAAAACTGAAAGCGATAAAGCGCATTTAACTGTTGTAGAAAATGCAGAAAAAACTGCAAAAAGTGCTGCTTTAACTGCAACGGTTGGGTCTTTACGTACTAAAGCTGACGTCTTTATTTACGGTCTGGCTCTTTCTAAAAGTGATGACTCATTAAGTACACGTTATAGCAATCAGGGATTTAATTGGGGAACAGCCAGCAATCCCTGGTTATTTCATGCAGGGTCTGAAACGGTAAAACAGTTTACGGATACTGGAAAAGAAGTGGGCTATCTAGCTTTGGAAGCACCTCTTGCAACAGTTGTTGCAAATGAAGCAGATAATAATATTAAGCTTGGTTTCTGGACTGATATTTTCTCACGTTCTTTAAATTCAAGTAATACCGTAGATTATGCTACCGGAGCACCTACTTCAGGCTTAGATATTTCTGAACGTTTCCGTGCACAGTTTATTGCTAATGGTTTGAGCATGAATGGTTCACAAGTCCGATTATTTCAAACCCTTACATCGCCTGATCTTGCATATAGTCAAACCTTGGGCCTGGCGAGTCTGATCCGACTCAATACTAATGATGATCCCTCTACTTTGACCAGTGATTCAAACAATTTGAACAGTAAAGGGATTCGTATTAGTAGTGCAGCAAAAGAGAATAATCTTGATGGAGATGGTCCGACTCCTGCTTTAAATGGCTCTGCAGCTCCTATATTTCATGATACCGAGGGATTGTATTTATATAGCCCGAATATCAATTTGGTACTAGGAAGTATGTATCAGCCTTTTGTTGTGGGTTCGGAAGGAAATAATATTATTTTGGAAGTGACACGTATTCCTAAAATTCCAGATATTTACAACCGGATTTATCAGCGTTATCCAGATGGAAAAGGTGGCTTTTTAGGATCAGAAGCACTTTTAGGCTCTACATGTAATGTATATACGTGTGGTACTGAAATTAAAGCTCAAGCTTCAGATAGCATTGCCTTGTATCAAGGACGCGATGCAACTCACAGTAGTATCGCCATTGGTTCTGTTGAACGTATTGCCAATACTAATATGCTGAAGGCAAAAGATGATAATAATGCTACTGGTGTGGTATTTAGGGGGGCTACTGATAACTCAATGAGGAATTTTGGTTCAGCAGTGATTGATGGTGTGTTGATTCAACATCTAAAAATAAAAACTACAGGTCTATAAGGAATAGGGCAATGTTGAAAAAGTTAATGCTTGCTACAGTTCTTGGGATTTCTTTTGCGACACAAGCCGGCTTGGTCAGTCTTGATCCGCAGCAAATGACAGCGGAAACGGGTCAAGGCGGAGCAGATTTAAGCTGGACCTTGTCACTCAACCATCAATACGCTACTGATTTAACGAAATCTCAAATTTCTGAAACGGTCGCTAATAAGTTAGAGGTGTATTACAAGCCAACAACAGATTGTGGAATTAACACCTTGTTTTGTCGCTTGGCTATTTCTCCGAACAATCATGTTGATGCTCAAGGCAATAAAAAATGGCTGGTATTTAAAGGCATACAAGGCACCCTGCAAATTGATAAGTTTTCTATCGATGGCACTACAATTACTAATGTGGCAGGCGATCCTCAAACAGCCATGAAAATCACTTTTTATGATGATAAACCTTTAAAAATCAGAAACTTGGGTTTTAATACTTTGGCTATTGAAACCGGAACCGGTGAGGGCGATAAAGAAGGCTATGCCAATTCAGAGAGGTATACGACCTTCACCAATCGTGTTTATAAAGCGGACGGTACATATACCACTGCCTCAGCAGATGTTCCGGAATTTGACCGGGGGCGTGAGAAGGGGTTTATGGGTCTCAATATGCACGGCAACATGCACATGTCAGGAAACTTAAAAATATTTGGCTTTAACTGCTCAGCTGGGAGTGCACAAAGCCGTTGCTAACTGCATGGATGCAGTATAGGGATGAAAGAATGAAAAAAATAAAATCACAAATTAAATTATTAACGGCATGTGTCTGTTTAGCACAGCATAGTTATGCACTAGAGCTGATTGAAGAACAAGAATTGGGTCATATCACTGGTCAAGACGGTATTACGATTACACACGAGGTATCAAAAGTAGAAGTTGAACAGCTCAATTGGTATGACCCGAATGCTGATGTAAATACCAAGATGGGACTGGGATTGCATAAAGTAGAAATCTTAGGCAAAGATCAAAATGCGATTTTAAGCCAGCTTAAGTTTGATGTCGGTGCGACCGATGCTGGTGCAGGGATCCGTCTAGAAGCAAGCGTAGCTCCCTTTAGTGCCAATGCAGATTTTAAACTTGTGAGTAAGGATTGTGTTGGAACAAGCTGTGTCGAAAACAATCAAAATTTGGGCAAATTAGGTCTTGCGATTGATAGTCCATTTAAAATGGTGCTTCATACGACAGCAGGTTTATTCAATAAGAATGAAACAGCTACTATCGATTTCAATTTGCAAGATGCCACGATCAAACATACTTTAGGTACAAATAGCTTAGTTCTAGATAACTTTAATTTTAACTTCGCTGGTACGGGCTATATGTATATAGACCCGATACAAGGCGTCGTACTCGCCAGTAAAAGTGGCACACAAGACCATCTAATTAATTTAAAACCAGTGGCTGTAGGAACAACTGGTGCGCAAACAGCTGGATTAAACTTTGATTTACGCTATCAGAATGGAGATGGCGATTTAAAAAATATCATGCGCTATGGTATTTCGGGTGCAGTGAGTAATGCACGTTTGTCGTTAGGTGCTGATCAGTCAAAACTGAACTCTTTTGATATAAGTAATAAAGTTGGTGGTGTGCTGACGCGACAAGATCGCAGTGTTTCAAGCTATAACGCAGGTGAAGGCGGCTTGCATCTTGGTTTATCAGCTGATTTTACCAATCAGGAAGTGGCAGCAGCACAGGGTTTAAAACCAACGACTTTGGAAATTGGTCATACGGGTAAAGGAAGCTATGCAGTTCAGTTTAATGAATTACGTTCATTAACTGGAAAAAATAATGCATATATCGATTTTGGCGATATTTATATCAATACAATTCAGGCGCAGAGCCTAGAATTTTTAGTTAATGACAATATTAAGTCAACACTTAGACAAAGTAATCCGATTTTGCAGCAAACTTTAAGCAGTACGTCTGCTAATCAGGATTTTGCACTAATCGCCATACGGGGTATGGATTTCCAGTCGATTGCAGCCAAAGCAAATTTTATTTCTAATGATACTGGTATTATTTCCGGGAATAGTGGTTCTTGGGGAATTGGTATTCCAATTTACAACCTGAATGCCAATGTTGCTTTGTCGGGTACAAAATATGACGGTGACAAGAATGGTATTGCCTATAACGTGATGGCATCAACTGAAGGTTATGGAAAGGATGCCAAAACTGGAGCACCAAGTACAACTTCAATTCTTTTAATTGATGGTGGTGTAGAGAATGGCCATGCGCGAAACTATTATGCTGGCCTTCGAAATATTGATGCCTTTATTGAATCCAAAGGGGTTATTGGTTATGAAGATGAAGGCATCTATGTAAAAGCTGATAAATTGTTGATCGCAGCTAAAGCTGAAGTGGCAATTGGCCAATTACCGGGATCTAAATATAACTGTGTATCAGGCAATAAATGTGATCAGTTTGTTCCTGATGACAACTTTTCTAAACGCGATGATGTATTAACAACAATTGCCATGATGCTTGATGGTAGTGGTGAGTTAATGATTATTCCGGGACTGGATGTAGCAGGCGAAAATTATTTATCGTTGGATGCAAACTTTAAGTTCCGAACATTAACTTCTACAGAAAAAGGTGATGTTAATAATCTTGGTAGTTATTTTAGTCTGATTAATGAAGATGTAGATAGCACAGGTGCAGTTCATACTTCTGCGATTAACTTTAATCGTATGGAAGGGAATTTAGGATTAATCACCAAAATAGGCGTGAGTGAAGATACTGTTACTTTAGATAATCAAATTAAATTTAATAAAGATCAGAAGATTATCGAGCCGTTTAGAACCAACATGGCCATGACCACAAATGGCAATATGCAGAATATAGCAACAATTGCACTCACAGGCGGAACCATGCGCAGTACGCTAGGCATTACACCGCGCTGAAATAAGGGATGATTTCATGAAAAAAATAATATTGAATAGCTTGATTGTCACTTTAATGGGCCTTACTCAACAGGCGATGGCAATGACAGCCTTAGACGATGAGGCTTTATCGGCAGTTGATGCACAGGCCTTATTAAATTTGGAAAATGCTTATGATTCATCACAAGGGATTAACTTCCATAAGCTAAGTATTGAAGCTTTAATGGAACTGAACATTAATATCAAAACTTTGCAGCTCGGTTGTGGTGGAACGAATAACAGTATTGGGAATACTAATGGCTGTGATATTGATATTTCTAACCTGGCATTGAGTGGCTTAAATACCAGTCTTGATAATAAGGGTAACCCTGTCTTTTCAGGCGACCGTGCTAATACCAGTGCCAGTGTGAGTAATCCCTTTGTTGAGTTTGCAATTAAAAATGGTGGAAGTGCTTCTACCCGTGAAGTGGTCGGTTTTCGTCTAGGTGCAGATAAAATTGTCGGACTCTTAACCATGGGGACTGACAACATCGAAAATCCGAATGATGGCCTCAAAAGTTTTAGTGGTTATATGAAAATGGCGCAAACCACTGGTGAGTCTGTTACAAAAGCGGGAACCTTTGGTATTGCAAATGATGAAAAAATCTCAGGGAATCTAAAGGCTTTAGGACAAACACGTACTTTTACCAGTAAGCCAGGTGCTGATGGCCATACCGGGATTACAGTGCCTTCCATGCGGGTAGACTTTACTATGCCAGAAACTGTCGTGACTGGGCAACGCTTAAAGTCAGCGACTGTAAGTAATATCCGTTCTACTATTGCTTCGATTCCATTAGCAAAGGCTTTAACGGGTTCAACTTTGCCAAGTGATGTGATTGGTACACCAGATTTTTCAAAAGATAAGCTGTATGTAGAGTTTGATCCATTAATTGGATTTCTTAATTTAGGAACACATTCTTTCTTTCAAATGGGTGCTGGTTCAAGTCTGGATAACCTGAATATGGACATCACCTTTGTTCAGGCTCTAAATATGATCCATAATATTCCATTAAATGGTACAGGCGGTTATTTGTCTTTACAGAGTCAGAATGTGCATTGGCAAGGTGCGGACGCGGCTGATATTGCCAAACCAGGTTGGTGGCTATCTTTTAAAGACCCGATTCAACTGGGTGTATTAAAAACTACAGATGAAGTTGATATTTCATTCGTGTTACCTCAGGTAGCAACTGCTATTTCTGAATTTCTTTTACGTCCTGAAAACTTGATTGATGTCAGTGTGGGCGAGGCTTTAGGGTCTCTGGCGAATGTCGCGGTGGTGCGTAAATTGAATATTGATGTGGGTAAATTTACTAACTATGTAGATGGTACTCCTGCAACTTTAACCTTAATGGACAAGCTGCTACAGAACCAGAATGTGACCTCAAACTGCTTTGGCGGACATAAGTTCTGCTAATTCAGACATATAAAAAATCCCGCTCTAGGCGGGATTTTTTGTGTTCGTTAGAAAATATTATTTCGCAATTTTTGCCAGTAGTTCTTCTTTCGAAAGATTTACTGATTCTGCATCACGGCGACCTTTATATTCAAAAGTACCTGCATCCAGACCTTTTTCACCAATCACAATGCGATGTGGAATACCAGTCAATTCAAGATCAGAGAATTTCACACCTGGACGCTCGTTACGGTCATCAAGCAATACGTCAAAACCAGCAGCTTGCAGTTCTGCATATAAGCTTTCAGCTGCTTCTAAAGAGCGAGGTGATTTATGCGCATTCATTGGCACAATTGCCACTTCAAATGGAGCGATCGCAGCCGGCCAGATGATACCTTTTTCATCGTAATTCTGTTCAATTGCAGATGCTACGACACGTGTCACACCGATACCATAACAACCCATCGTTACAGTGAATGGTTTGCCATCTTCACCTAAGACTTTACAGCCTAAAGCTTCAGAGTATTTTTTGCCTAACTGGAAGATATGACCTACTTCGATACCACGTTTGATTTGAAGTGTACCTTTACCATCTGGAGAAGGATCGCCTTCAACCACATTACGCAGGTCATAAACTTCGCTAAACTGCGCATCACGTTCCCAGTTCACGCCAGTTGCGTGCTTGTCTGCTTCGTTTGCACCTGCAACAAAGTCAGACAGTACAGAAGCAGCACGGTCAACGATTACTGTTAGGCCTTTTTCTACTAAACCTTGCGGACCTACAAAACCAGCAGTCAAACCTAGTTCAGCAAGTTGAGCTTCAGTAGCAAAAGCCAAAGGCGCAGCAATTTTTGGATGCTTTTCGGCTTTAATTTCATTTAGTTCATGGTCACCACGAAGGAACAGGGCAACGACAGGAGCTGCTTTACCTTCTTCAGCTGCAACGCCTTGAACCAGTAATGCCTTTACTGAATGCACAGGATCAGTACCAAGGAAATTTGATACATCAGCAATGGTTTTCTGATTTGGGGTATCAACCACTTTCAGTTCTTGAGCCGGAGCAGCACGTTCGCCCACCAGAATCGCTTCAGCCATTTCGATGTTAGCCGCATAATCAGATTCAGTTGAGAAGGCGATATCATCTTCACCACTTGAAGCCAAGACGTGGAATTCGTGTGAACCTGAACCACCGATTGAACCGGTATCCGCTTGTACTGGACGGAAATCCAGACCTAAACGGGTAAAGATCTTGCAGTACGCTTCGTACATTTTGTCGTAAGTTTCTTGCAGAGATTCCTGATCCGCATGGAAAGAATAGGCATCTTTCATGATGAATTCACGTGAGCGCATTACGCCAAAACGAGGACGAATTTCGTCACGGAACTTGGTTTGAACCTGGTAGAAGTTTGCAGGCAGTTGTTTGTAACTTTTTAGCTCATTACGTGCCAGATCAGTGATCACTTCTTCATGTGTTGGGCCAAGCACAAAGTCATTGGTATGACGATCTTTAAAACGTAATAGTTCAGGACCGTATTGCACATAACGACCAGATTCTTCCCAAAGAGAAGCTGGTTGGGTCACAGGCATCAAGACTTCGAGTGAACCCGCGTTATTCATCTCTTCGCGAACGATCGCTGCAACTTTATTTAATACGCGAACGCCCATCGGCAGCCAGGTGTACAAACCTGAAGCCAATTTACGAATCATACCGGCACGAAGCATCAGCTGATGTGAAATAACTTCAGCATCGTTCGGGGTTTCTCTCAACGTTGCAAATAAAAAGCGACTCGCGCGCATGGAAACTGTCCTAAAAAAATTAAGCGTTAAAGCAGAGATTATACAATAAAAAATGAGGTGAACATTCGTGAATGTCACCTCATTGTGATGGTTTAAATTATGCCATGATTTTACGGGCTTGGCGCAGCATAAAATTCTTAAAGTCATCCAGGTAAGTGAAAATCACTGGAACCACGACCAATGTCAGCAGGGTGGAGGTAATTACCCCGCCGATCACGGCATGTGCCATCGGTGCACTTTGTTCACCACCTTCACCTAAGCCCAGAGCGAGCGGTACCATTCCCATCACCATGGCACTGGTGGTCATCAGAATCGGACGTAAACGGGTTTTGCCAGCATTTAGAATCGCATCATACCGGGCTTCACCCCGATCCATGGCTTTCTTGATGAAGTCGATAAGCAGAATCGCATTTTTGGTTACCAGACCCATCAGCATAATAATCCCGATAATCGAAAACAGGTTCATGGTCGAATTAAACAGGAACAGCGCCAGGAATACACCAATTAATGACAAAGGTAATGAAGCCATAATGGCAGCAGGATGAATAAAGCTGTTGAACTGTGAACCCAGCACAATATAAATAAATACAATCGACAGGGTAATCGCAGTCAACGCATAACCAGCGGATTCTGCCATATCTGCATTGGCACCTTGGGTATCAAAACTATAACCCGGTGGCATGTCGAAATTATCCTGAAGTCTGCTAATGTCAGTACCGATGTCACCTGCAGGGCGTCCAGAGGTATTTGCTTCAACCAGCACCTCACGCGCCAGATCACGACGATTAATCTGAGAAGCTCCCAGTTTTTCCTCAAAATTCGCGACGCTAGAAAGCGGGATCAAAATCGGCTGATTATTGCCATCCATTTTAGATGAAGTGATATACATATTTTGCAGATCGCTCGGCAGGGTGCGCCGGTCTTCGGTCAGGCGTAAGTTAACATCATAAGTTTCACCTTTTTCATCCTGCCAGGTGGTGACATCATCGCCGGCAATCAATGGGCGAACTACATTGGCAATTTGATTGACTGACAAACCAAGATCACTGGCCAGAACGCGATTGATCTGTACACCTAAGGTCGGTTTTGGCTCTTTGAGGGATGTTTCCAGATCGACGATGCCATCAATTTTAGCCATCTCGACCATAAAGCGATCAGAAATCTTTTGTAGTTCATTCAAATCAGGGCCCTTGATTGAGATCATAATCGGCTTTTGACCACCCGATACGGTTTCATCCGCGGAAGCAACTGAGGTAATGGTAATGCCGCCCACAGATTGTAAACGTTGACGGAATTCATTATTGAGATCATTCAAGCTTTTTTCACGCTCAGTCCGCGGAGTTACAGTGACACGTAAGCTGACATGATTTTTACCGCGATCGGTCACACCATTAATTACGCCATAAGTTGCACGTACATCAGGATGCTGACGTACGATTTTATCGACCTGTTGCAGTTTGGCTTGTGAATATTCCAGTGAAGCATCGACTGGAGTTTCAAATTTGATCCGGATTTCACCTTTGTCCGGGACAGGTACGAACTCGGTACCAATCAGTGTTGAGAGTGCTAAAGCGCCAAACAGAGAAGCCACTGCAATCACAATGGTAATGAACCTAAAGCGTAAAGCCAGTTTCAATAGCTTTTCATAGACATGACTTAAATTGTCTAATTTGCCTGAAATCCAGTTAAAGAAGCGTTTGATTCGGCCCGGCTTTTTATTGGGATCTTTTTTCTTTTCTGCCCAATGCGCAGATAGCATTGGATCTAGAGTGAAGCTAACAAACATGGAAATCAGAACGGCGGTACTCACCGTTACACCGAACTGATAGAAGAAACGGCCAATGATTCCGCCCATAAAGGCAACAGGCAAGAATACCGCGACAATGGTCAGTGTTGTTGCCAGAACGGCAAGGCCAATTTCTTTGGTGCCGTCCAGCGCGGCAGTGACATGATCTTTACCCATATCGGTATGCCGTACGATATTTTCCCGTACTACAATTGCATCATCAATCAGCAAACCGATACTTAAAGACAGGGCTAATAAGGTCATCATATTGATGCTGAAACCAAAAGCCCAGATAAAGGTCAAAGTTCCGAGTAAAGCGATCGGCAGAGTGAGGCCAGTAATGACCGTTGAGCGGAAAGAACCTAAAAATAATAGAACAATCAGCACAGCAAGAACCGCACCCTCAATAATGGTACGCGCCACATCACCAATGGTGCCGCGGATACTTTTTGAAGAATCCACCACAACTTTTAAGGTGGTTCCTTGTGGCAATTGGGCTTTAATGCTTTCAAGAGTTTTGTAGGTACTGTCTACTACTTCAATAACATTAGAATCAGAGCTACGCAGAATATCAACGGCAACTGCAGCCTTGCCATCCAGGAATGCACCAGTTTCAAGTTCTGCCTGACTATCTTCAATTTCTGCGACCTGTTTCAGAAAGATCGGTGCACCATTTTTATTGGCAATGACCAGATCACCAAAGGCGAGGGGATGCAGCACTTTGGAATTGATCTCGATCACCAGTTCCGAATTGCCGGATTTTAATGTACCACCCGGAACTTCGATATTTTCAGATTTCAGAGTATTGATGACGCTATCCACGCCAATGCCAAAAGCTTGCAGTTTCTGTGGTTCAACCTGAATACGAATCTGGCGCTGTGCATCACCGAGCAGGTTGACTGTACCTACACCCGGAACAGTCCGTAGTTGTGGAACAATGCGCTGATCCAGATAGGAGCTTAGTGCTTTTAAGCCCATATTGTCAGATTCAAATACGATCGACATGATTGCATTGGCAGTCGGATCATAACGCTCGACGACTGGCTCCTGAATTTCATCACGGAATTCAGCGGTGACTGAAGCAATTTTGTCACGGACATCCTGTGCTGCCGTGGTTGAAGGCACTTCCAGATTGAATTCAGCCGTGATCATCGACAGACCTTCACTGGATTGTGAAATCACCTGTTTTAAACCGGAAATAGTATTGATCTGATCTTCGAGTTTTTTGGTAATTTCTGATTCAACGGTTTCTGGGGAAGCACCTGGATAGTTGGTATAAATTACGACAAAGGGGAAATCGACATCCGGAAATTCTTCCACACCCATGCGCTGCCAGGAAGCCAGTCCAAGTACCATCAAACAGAACATCATCATAATAGTGAAGACGGGATACTTCACACTAATTCGGGTAAACCACATATTAATGATCCTGTCTGATTAGTTGGAACGCACTGTCACTGGCTTGTTGAGATCTGCCTCGGTAAATGGAATGCGACTGACCTGATCACCTGTTTCCAGACCCTGGATCACTGCAGTATTCTGGTTATAGCGCTGTTCCAGAACCTGAACATTCACTTTAATAATTTTGTTCTGGCGAATAACCCAGACATAAGGTTTATTCTGGATATCCTGAATGGTATCGAGGGGAATAATCTGACCAGAAACTTGTTGAGAACTCAGAATATTGCCTTCAACAAAAGAGCCAATACTTAAAGAGGGAATACTTTCATTTGGTCTGGCGAAGAATTCAATCTGGCGACTAGCCTGATCAGCAATTGGAGATACCCGGCTAATAGCAGCGGTAAATGTGTTTGGATTGCCCTGAATCTGGTATTCAATTTTGCTACCTAAACGCAGACTGGACTGCATCTCACTCGGGACACGGGCCTGAATTTCCAGTTGATTTGGATTTACGATTTCAAACAGGGTTTGTCCGATCGCCACGGTTTGACCGGGCT
Organism: Acinetobacter sp. YH12137; assembly: GCF_013418535.1. Lineage (NCBI taxonomy): Bacteria > Pseudomonadati > Pseudomonadota > Gammaproteobacteria > Moraxellales > Moraxellaceae > Acinetobacter > Acinetobacter sp. YH12137. The sequence continues at coordinate 17,769 of NZ_VPBW01000001.1, forward strand.
CAACCTGACGCTGGGTGATCACGCCACTAATCGGGCTGGTGATAATGCCATCACGATCGGCTTTTACGGCAATATCGACATTGGCTTGCTGTGCGCGGACATTTTCAACCTGGGCCTGATAGTCAACCTGACTTTGCTCATATTCAACTTTAGAAATAAAGCCTTGGTCGAGCAGGCGCTTTTTGCGCTGCATCATGTTACGCGCCTGATTGGCCTGTGCCTGGGTAGATGCCAGATTGGCACGGGCCTGAGCCAGACGTGCGGCATTGTCCTGATTATTTAAGCGAACCAGTACCTGACCTTTAGCTACATTGTCACCGACCTGAGCATTAACACTGGTGGCAGTGGCCGAAACCTGCGCTTGAATACTGCTTTGGTTGACTGCGCGAATAGTGCCGGTAAATGCGGATTTCTGGATTGAAGTACCTGTTTTTACAGCTACCAGATCCTGAAGAATTAGTTCAATTGTTTTGGGACTTTCGGCTTGTGGTGTAGATTCATTTTTATTGCAGCCGCTTAGAAAAAGACTTAAGCAAAGTGCACTCACCATCAATACAGAGCGCGAAGAAGGGGTCTTTGAAATATGAAAATGCTGTGCAAATGGCATATTAATCCTTTTCACTTGTGATCGTTTAAAGCAACAACAAGTTATTTGTGTTTATTCAAGTGCTTTTAAACGGGCAATAATTCTGTCGTATTCCGCTTCCATATTTCGATAGCGAGTTTGTAAAGATTGAATATTTTCTTTTTGAGAAATGAGGTTTTTCTGGTTGTTTTCAAGGTTGGCTTTCAAAGATGCCGGGGGATTATTGCCTTTACGTAAATATTCACGTTCTTGGCGTAAAAACATAACCCGGTCTTGCTGCAACTGTTTCATCTGCTCTTGCTGAAAGGCAATCTGTTTTTTAAGTTGGCTCAGACTTTCATTCTTTTTTTGTAGAGCAACATGGCTATTGGTATAGGCACGTTTCAGTTTCTGGTCTTCTGCAATGCGCTGAGCCTGCTGGGCACGTTGCGGCGCCTGTTTAATATCTTTATCGACATTATAAGGACGTGCACGTTTAATGACCTGCATATTCTGGTCAAGTGCCTCATATCCATAGCGGATATGGTTGGGGGTAACGTTAGTGCTGATATTGGCCACACCTTTATTATCATAATAGCGGTACCAGGTGGCTTTTGGTGGCTGGTTAGTTGAGGCATAAGAAATGGTGACCTGAAGAAAAAGTGTCACTGCAAATATGAATCGGCCAGTCATTTTATTTTTATCAATGAAAGCAAGTTTTTCTGAAAACTGACTCATCATTGGCTCCCCAATTGAAAGTTGACTAAATTACTTATTTTAAAGTAATAATAATGCTATATTAGACTCAAATTCACGAATTAAAAACTACCATCAGTCAAAAAAAAAGCAATGACAAAATAAAAATGTGAAATGGTTAATGAAAATCCGCCATTTATGCACACTTGTGTAGAAAATGTTCATTGATAATACAAGTGGATTTGTGTTAAAAATGTTTATCGATCGTAATAAAATAATCCTATGAGCCTTATGGCGCATCGTTTCTAAAATGGGAAGGGTCAAAATGGACGATAAATTCCAAAATCTAAAAGTTATGGTCATTGATGACTCAAAGACCATTCGTCGTACAGCAGAAACTCTTCTACAGCGCGAAGGATATGAAGTCGTGACTGCGGTAGATGGTTTTGAAGCTTTGTCAAAAATCGCAGAAACCAATCCGGATATCGTATTTGTAGACATCATGATGCCTCGTCTAGATGGTTATCAAACTTGTGCATTGATTAAAAATTCTCAAAATTATCAGAATATTCCTGTGATTATGCTTTCGAGTAAAGATGGCTTATTTGATCAGGCCAAAGGTCGTGTTGTTGGTTCGGACGAATACTTGACTAAACCTTTCAGTAAAGATGAATTGCTTAACGCAATCCGTAACCATATTAGTGCTTAATAATTGATTTTTTAGGGGAATTGGCATGGCGCGTATCTTAATCGTAGATGACTCACCGACAGAAACATTCCGTTTTAGAGAGATTCTTTCTAAACATGGCTTTGAGGTGATTGAAGCATCCAATGGTGCAGATGGGGTAACCATGGCTCAGGCTGAGTTGCCAGATCTGGTATTGATGGATGTGGTCATGCCAGGCGTGAATGGCTTCCAGGCAACACGTCAAATTGCACGTGGTGCAACCACCAAGCATATTCCGATTGTGATTGTAAGTACCAAAGATCAGGCCACTGACCGCGTTTGGGGTAAACGTCAGGGCGCCGCAGATTATCTTACAAAACCGGTAGATGAAAAACAGTTGATTGAAGTGATTAAGCACCACCTCAACGCAGGATAAGCTCTATGGCAGCAAATGGATTTATCGAATTGCTTCGCATTGCGAAACGGGGAAATAAAAACTACGTTTCTAATGAAAATGAAGTCAACCGATGGTCAGGCATTGCTTTTGAGATGATGGGGCAATATTTTGTTGCCCCGCTGGGGGAAGTATCCGAAGTGATCTATCCTCCAAAATATACGCCAGTTCCTAATACTCAATCATGGGTTTTAGGGTTGGCCAATATTCGGGGAAGGTTATTATCAGTTTCTGATTTGACTCAATATGTATCAGGACAGAGTAGCCAGTTTTCACCGACTCAAAAAGTATTATGTATTCACCATAATGACCAATATGTCGGTTTGGTTGTTGATCAAGTTTTGGGTATACAACATTTTAATAAGAAAAGTTTTTTTTCTAAAACAACTGAATTGGATAATAACTTACAAGAATACTGTCAGGGATTTTTCCACCAGCATAACCAACAATGGCATGTGTTCTTATTCAGTCGTCTGTTGCAAAATCCAAAATTTATGAACGCATCTATAAAATTTATAAATTAAACGTCGCGCACGAAAGTAATAAAGACGTAAATCGGGGAGAGGCTGCATGGGCTTTAAACTTAAAAAGAAAAATACAGGTGAAGGTAGCCGCAAAAGTGGCAATACTTTTTTATCCAAGATTCAATCACAAACAGATCAGTTGTCACGTGTATTTGGTGATAGTGAAAAGTCTAAACCGTTTATTTATGGCGCAGCTGGCTGTCTGTTAGCGGCAACCATCACTTTATTGTATCTTTTCTACAGTGTGCCACGTGCCAACCAGCTGACACAAAGTCTGGGTGATTTACGTCTGCTTTCACAAACCATTTCTCGTCAGGCGACTGAAGCAACGGCTTCTGGTACACCTGAGGCGATGAAAAACCTGACAGATTCTCAAAAAGCTTTTGCTGAAAACCTTGAGACTGTAAAAAATATTCACTCCAATAATGAAGCGCTACAAGCAGTAGATAAACAATGGACAGAAGTGTCTTCTAGTATTGACCTGATTGCATCGCAACAAAAAATCATTAACCAGTTATATGACACCAACATCGCAATTGGTGAAGCCATCCCGGGGATTCAGGCCGAATATAACTTGATGGTCGACCAGATGGCGCGTCAAGACATGCCGTCAAACCAGGTGGTCATTGCGAAAAACCAGGTATTCATTGCGGAACGTATTTTACGTTCGATCAGCTTGGTATTGACCGGTAACGACGGTTCACGTGAATCAGCGGACGACTTCAGTGCCGATACCGAAACTTTCGGTTCATACTTAAATGCACAGTTAAACGGTTCTGCTGAACTGGGTGTACAACGGATTACTGATCCAAACCTGCGCGAGTCTCTTGAAGGCATTAAAGCAGAATATGATGATGTACTTGAATCAGCATCTGCGACAATCCTGAAAAACTCTGCGCAAATCGTAAAAGTACGTCAGGCATCTGCGTCAATTTTCTCGCAATCGGATGTCCTGCTCGATAACCTGAACAAACTATCTGGTAACTCTGGTCTGAAAACAATCGTTCCAGCAGTTCTGTTAATTCTGTTATTGATCGGCTTCCTGCTGTGTGTATTCCGTCTGTTAACCCTACGTGGTGCATCGGATAAACAGCGTGTAACCCGTCTTCAAGAAGAATATGACCGTAACCAGAATGCGATTTTACGTTTACTGGACGAGATTGCCGACCTTGCGGATGGTGACTTGCGTTCATATGCAACAGTATCGGAAGACTTTACCGGTGCGATTGCCGACTCGATTAACTTCGCGATCGACCAGTTACGTGACCTGGTATCTCGTATTACCGAAACTTCTCAGGAAGTTGCGCAATATACAGCGACAACTCAAAGCATTACCAACCAGTTAGCTGAAGCATCTGAACACCAGGCACAAGAAATTGCCGGTGCATCTGCTGCGATTAACGAAATGGCGATGTCCATTGACCAGGTATCTGCCAACGCGGAAGAATCTGCAGTCGTTGCGGAACGTTCAGTACAAATTGCTGCAAATGGTGCAGACGTTGTACACCGTTCAATTGAAGGTATGGATACGATTCGTGAACAGATTCAGGAAACCTCTAAACGTATTAAACGTCTGGGTGAATCTTCACAAGAAATTGGTAACATTGTAGCCCTGATTAACGATATTGCCGACCAAACCAACATCCTGGCATTGAACGCAGCGATTCAAGCGTCGATGGCGGGTGAAGCTGGTCGTGGTTTCGCCGTGGTAGCGGATGAGGTTCAGCGTCTTGCGGAACGTTCTGCCTCTGCAACTAAACAGATTGAAGGCCTGGTAAAAACCATTCAAACGGATACTAACGAAGCCGTAATCTCGATGGAACAAACCACAGCCGAAGTTGTACGTGGTGCGAACCTGTCTAAAGATGCCGGTGTGGCACTGGATGAGATTCAGACCGTATCGAATAACCTGGCAAAACTGATTGCGAACATTTCTGATGCTGCGAAACTTCAGTCAGCATCTGCAGGTCATATTGCAACTACGATGAATGTCGTACAGGAAATTACTTCACAAACTACGAGTGCAACCTTCGATACAGCACGTTCGGTATCTGAATTGGCGAACATGGCCGATGCATTACGTGAATCTGTATCTGACTTTAAACTACCAGAATAAAGTCAGAAAGTATGAGGGGAGTGTGCCTTAACCCAGGTTGAGGCACATTCAGAAATACAGATAAAGCCTCGACAAGATGGACCTAATTATTAAGGTTAGGTCTCGCGTGACGGTCACAATTAAGTTTGAGCGCCCTTCTTGGCGGCACAACGTAAGAAGCATTAGCTATGAAAGAAATATTAAAAAATTTAGTTGAAACGACAACGCTTCCTGAAGACAGTTATCTTGATCAAGATGCAGAAATTCTTGAAATTTTTGTCGAGGAAATCGAAGAGATTTTCATTGAGTTAAATGCTTTATTTCCAGAATGGTTGAGTGATCCGGCTCATCAGGAAAACCTGAAAACCATTCGCCGCCATTTTCATACCCTGAAAGGTTCAGGCCGTATGGTAGGGGCTAAATCTGCGGGTGAAATTGCATGGGCAGTGGAAGATACTTTAAACCGGGTACTTTCAGGTTCAATCCAATTAACGCCTACGATTCAACAGTATGCCAAAGCTGTACTGAACATTTACCAGTTTACTTTATATCCAAAATTCAAACAGGTGCAGGAACTCGATGTTGACCTGCGCCCAGTCGTGCTTTTAGGTCAGCAATTACAACAACAAATAACACCTGAACCGGCTTTAGAAGAACTCTTGCAACTAGCAGACAGTCTGACTGCCGAGGGTCAGATCACAGGTCTTGAGCTAGGTGATTCGGCTGAAGATCAAGATACAACTGCAGCAATAGAAATAAGCACAACAGAATTTGAGCTTGAAGAAGCTGATAGTGAAGATGCTGCACGTAGTGATGTAGAAGAAACCGTGGCGATCTTTATCGAGGAAGCGGAAGAGCATCTCGAAACGATTGCCAAGTTCCTGCGTAGCGAAAATGAAAAAGTGCAGGATTATAATGCATTGATTCGTGCTATTCATACTTTGCGCGGCAGTTCGTCCATGGCACAGATCGAAGAAATCTTCGAGGCCAGCTCTAAAGTAGAACATCTGTTTAAAACACTGCTTCAGGATGAAATTGCATCCACCTCAAAAGAAACTGCTGTATTAATTCAGTATGCTGAATTTGTCAGCGACTATCTGCATTTGTTACGTCAGGGTGATAGCAGCAAACTTGCAGCAGTGTATGCGACTTTTGAGCGTGTCTGGAATGATTATGGCTTCGCAGCCACTGAAACGGAAACAGTTGAAACCCAAGGTCTGGTGACCAAGCTGGTTGAACTGGAGATTGACCTGTTACTGGATGCCGAGTTTGAATTCGATAAACGCGCTAAAGTCGATTATCCAGAATATATTCAGGCTTTAAGCGAGCAGGCTGCCGAGCTGCTTGCACATACAGATAACCGTGCCGCACTGGGTATTCATGAGTTTACGACAGATTTAAAATCTGCCTATGATGCCTTACTAGAAAAACCGGTACTGCTGAACAGCGATTATGCCTATGAGCTGTTTGCCCAGGCACATCAGGAATTCATTCATTTATTCGATACCCTGGCAGCAGGCCAGCGTGTCATTTTAAATGATGATACGCAAAAAACCTTGAGTGAACTTGCTGCATTCGTACAGCAGGATCTGGAAATCTTTGCCGAAGACAATGTCCCTGCTGAACAAGTATCAGAAGAAATTTCTATTCCTGAAGCTGCAACCACAGCCAGCATTGACTTTGCTGCTTTAAGCCAGCGTATTGCCTCTGACCGCCAGTACATCGACAGCGCAGAAACTCAGCGTGATTTCGATGAGGATCTACTGAATATCTTCCTGGAAGAAGCGGATGAATTACTGGTAGGTATTGATGAAGATCTGAATACCTGGAGTAAAAAGCAGGATGATACGACTTCACTGAATAACCTGATGCGTCACTTGCACACCTTAAAAGGTGGTGCAAACATGATTACCGCTTCTCATATCGGTTCGATTTCGCACGAACTAGAAAGTATTTATGAGCGAATCATCCGTCAGCAGATCGCTGTTACTCCAGCGCTGATTCAAATCATTCGTCTGGTGCAAGATAACGTTTCTGACCGTATCCAGTCGATCCGTGATGAAGGTATCGATTATCCGGCTGTTGAAGCAATTTCGATTCTGCAAAATATTCAGGCCTTGGTGGCTGGTCAAGCTGTTGCAGCTCCGGTAGAAACATCGATTCCTGTTGTCGAGTTTGAATATGCAGAAGCTAGTGCTGATTCCGAACAAACAGCGGATGAAGCATCGGAAGAGATTGCATTAGAAGATACAAGTTCAGATCTAGAACCAGCTCTAAACTTAGAAGATGAACAAGTTGAGCTGACTGAAACAGAAACTTTGACTGAGCCAGTTGAAATTGTAGCAGAAGAGCGCTCTGAAGAAGATGAACTGAAGTCAATTGTTGAAGAGACTTTCCTTGAAGAGTCAGAAGAGATTCTCGACAATACTGAAAAACTGCTGAACCAATGGTTTGATCAGCGTAGTGACCGTAGCTTATTGCTTCAATTACAACGTGCTGCCCACAGTATCAAGGGTGGTGCGCGCATGGTTGAAAACGAAAAGGTGGCCAGCATTGCGTATGAACTGGAAACCACATTCGAACAGTTTGCGGTATATCACTTTAACTCGAACGCTTATGATGGTCTGCTGCAAAAAACGCTGGCCTGGTTAAGACAAGCGATCTTCCAGCGTGACTATAGCAATTTTGAACAGATCCAAAGCAGTCTGAAAAAGATTGCTTATGTGGATGTTACTGCGCAGCTGCCAGAACGTCTGGCTAAAACAGAAACGCTGGTCACAGAAAATAGCTTCGAGTTTGTCGAAGGTGATGGTACTGAGCCGCCACGTATGATGGGCGAATGGGTTGATACCGGTAATACCGATACCAGCCACGAGATGATCCGTATCTCTGCTGATCTGGTTGAGAAGATGATCGACCTGTCAGGCGAGAATGCAATTAACCGTTCGCGTATCGAGATGGATTTGGGTCAGCTCGGTAATACTCTGAACGAGATGGAACTGGCGATCAAGCGTCTGGCGGATCAGTTGCGCCGAATGGAAGGCGAGCTAGAATCTCAAATTATTGCCAAACACGGTTCAGAAAACTCGCGTTATGCAGACTTTGACCCGCTGGAAATGGACCAATATTCGTCCCTGAACCAGTTGTCCAAGTCGCTTGCGGAATCTGCTTCGGACTTGGTTGACTTCAAGAGCACTCTATCTGACAAGATTCGTGAAACTGAAGGTTTGTTATTGCAACAATCACGAATTCAGGCCGAGATTCAGGAAAGCCTGATGCGTACTCGTCTGGTACCGTTTGACCGGATGTTGCCACGTTTACAACGTATCGTACGTCAGACTTCTACTACCTTGAACCGTCCAGCCGAACTGATTGTTCAGAACAGTGAAGGTGAATTGGACCGTAATATTCTGGAGCGTCTGGTAACGCCTTTCGAGCATATGCTGCGTAATGCGATTGACCATGGTTTGGAAGATACAGCAGATCGTATTGCCTTGAACAAACCGGAAGTCGGTTCAATCCTGTTAAATATCAGCCGTCAGGGTACAGATGTCATCGTCTCATTTAGTGATGATGGTAAAGGTATTGATGCTGAGAAGATTCGTGAAAAAGCACTCAGCCAAGGCCTGATCAAAGAAGATCAGACACTGGATTCGGAAGAGCTACTGCAATTCATTTTCCACCCAGGCTTCAGTACTGCTAAATCTGTAACCCAGATTTCAGGTCGTGGTGTGGGTCTGGATGTAGTACAAAGCGAGATCAAGTCTCTGGGTGGTCACGTATCTGTCAGCTCTGAAGTTGGCAAAGGCACAACCTTCACTATTCGCGTACCGACGACTGTAGCGGTCAGCGATGCCTTGATGGTAAAAGTGGGCGATCAGCAATACGCCGTTTCTCTGGCGCAAATCGACCGTATTGTACGTATTGCACCATCTACTCTGGAAACTTACTTCAACAGTAAAGACGATTTCTTCAAGATTGATGGCGTTAATTACAAATTGCGTTACCTGTCTGAGTTCGTATCGAATCAGCCAATTCCTCGTCTGAACAACGTAGCGCATTCACTGCCAGTATTGCTGATTAAAGGCAACAGTGGTCAAACCATTGCCTTACTTGTGGATCAGTTAGTAGGTTCACGTGCACAGATCGTGGTGAAACCAATCGGCCATCAGTTCGCCAATATTGGTGTAGTCACTGGTGCGACGATTCTTGGTGATGGTCAGGTTTGTCTGATTCTGGATGGTCAGAATATTGCCCGTCAGATCCATGGTACGCAGCGTGTGAAACACATGCAGGATCAACGCGATGGTTCACGTTCTGGCAATGCTCGCCGTCTGGTGATGATCGTGGATGACTCGGTGACTGTACGTAAGGTGACCTCGCGTCTGCTTGAGCGTCAGGGTTATGATATTGTCACCGCCAAAGATGGTGTAGATGCGATTGAGCAGCTTGAAAATGTCCGTCCGGATCTGATGCTGCTGGATATTGAAATGCCGCGTATGGATGGTTTTGAGGTCACGAACCTGGTTCGTCACCACGATATTCACCGTGACCTGCCAATCATCATGATTACTTCACGTACTGGTGAAAAACACCGTGAACGTGCCTTCAGTCTGGGCGTAACCCACTACATGGGCAAACCGTTCCAGGAAGCTGAATTACTGGCGAATATTCAACAGTTAATTGCTGAAAAACAGGGGTCATAAATGAGTCAGAATACGACTAATGCCAAAATGGCTGATCAGATAAGTCAGCAGGAACTTCAGCATTTAATTACGGTATCTACCGGATTTATTGATGCTTATATTATTGACTGTCACGGCAAAGATCCAATGCTGTTACCACAAAATATTGTCCTGTCTGCACTGGATAGTGATACCCAGGTTAAAGTGGTTGAGTGGCATGATGCGCAATTACCGGTTTATGCAGTTAATGATCCTACACGTAAAAGTGGTGTGGCGCTGGTGATTGAAGGAGATGAGGTGCATCAGCGTTTTGCCCTGATGTGTAATGAAATGCCGAAAACCATTCGTCTGCGTATTTCTGAAGTGGTTGATGCCGATCAGCAAGTGACTGACCCCGCAGTATTCCAGTATGTGCGTATGGGGGATCAGTTATTTCACATCCCGCAAATGGGTTATATTCAGTCTTCAATTGGCTTGTAATTCATTACAAAGCACATAAAAAAAGGAACTCTTCTGAGTTCCTTTTTTTACATCTGGTGATTAATTGGCTAACAGGTTCACCAGAATCTGCTCATAAATTTCAGCCAGTGGTTCAAGGTCTGCAATATCGACATGCTCATTAATTTGATGGATTGTGGCATTCAGTACACCGAGTTCTAGGACTTGTGCACCGGTAGGCGCAATAAAGCGACCATCTGAGGTGCCGCCTGAAGTTGATAATTCAGTTTCAGTACCAGTCACAGTTAAAATGGCATCTTTAGCGGCATTCACCAGCTCACCAACGGGTGTCAGGAATGGCAGGCCAGATAAAGTCCATGAAATATCATAGTCCACACCATGACGATCCAGAATTTCAAGCATACGTGCCTTTAGTTCTTCAGCAGTCACTTCTGTTGAATAACGCCAGTTGCAGAGCAGATTCATGGTGCCCGGAACAACGTTGGTTGCACCGGTGCCGGCATTGATATTTGAAATCTGGAAAGACGTCGCAGGGAAGTATTCATTGCCGTTATCCCAGACTGTTTCGCACAGTTCGGCAATGGCTTTAGACGCTGTATGGATTGGATTTACTGCTAAGTGGGGATAAGCCACATGACCTTGTTTGCCTTTTACAGTCAAGTTGGCATTCAATGAACCACGACGGCCATTTTTGACAATATCACCCAGTTTGTTGGTACTTGATGGTTCACCTACCAGACACCAGGTAATTTTCTCATTACGGGCTTCCAGAGTTTCAATCACTTTTACCGTACCATTGATCGATGGACCTTCTTCATCTGAAGTGATTAGATAGGCAATTGAACCTTTATGATTCGGATATTTTTCGACAAAACGTTCAGTGGCTACAACCATCGCAGCCAAGGCGGTTTTCATGTCGGCACTACCACGGCCATATAGCTTGCCGTCACGAATTTCTGGAGCAAATGGGTCAGAGTTCCAGGCATCCAGGTTGCCGGTTGGCACAACATCGGTATGGCCAGCAAAACAGAAAACCGGGCCTTCAGTACCTTTACGCGCCCAAATATTATCAACATCTTCAAAGCGCATTGATTCAATATTGAAACCCACCTTCTTCAAACGTTCTGCCATGATATTCTGGCAGTCATGATCAATAGGGGTCACAGAAGGCTGACGTAATAATTGCAGGCTTAAATCAAGAGTCGCGGAAGATGTCATATGGTGAATTCATAAGTCGATAAATTTGTCGGCTCTATGATAGGCGAATATGGCCTGTAATGTGAATGTTCCGCATAAAAAAACCCTATCTGAGATAGGGTTTGTGGAGAAGCTAGAAAGAGTTTAGTTTTGACGGATTTCTTCAGAAGTTTTTTCTGCAGTGCCTGTTACAGCTTCGCCTGCTTTAGAAACGTCTTTACCCACACCTTTGACAGTGTTACAGCCAGTTAAAACAAAAGCCATTACCAATGAAGCAGCAAGAATTTTTTTCATCATCATCTCCGTATTATCGATAATAAAATTATTATGATGTGGAACTAAGATTAGAAAATATACGACATAAAAAATATGTGGTTTTCATAGTGCTTCGGTTAATAAATGTAATGTTTTAAAAGGGTTTATGCGCAGGAAAGGGTAGTAGAAGCGGGCTGCGATACATATAAAAATCCTCTTGATCAGCCTTTTTATAAAGTCCATTTGTCCACCAATAGGGACTTGAACTGCTGATCTGCGCATTAGGATAAATCCATTCATGACGTTGTAAACGATAGAAGTTAGCCGCTGGGTCGGGAATCTGCTGACCCCATAAGCCTATGCGACGTTGGGTATTGACCCAGTCAGGTAAGGTCTGATCTGCACGATGTACTGGAAGATAAAGCTGGCCTTTTAACATGCAGAAACGCTGCTCAATCTGCTGATCCAGAGCCTCATCAAACTGAAACTGTTTCTGGGTAAAATGCTTCATTTTACGGATTAAAGTATCGGTGCGGTTTAGGCCATACCAGTTTGGCAGGCTAAAATCGGCTTCTGCGAGGTAGTATTTCAGCGCCACTTCCCAATGTTCAGTCAGACCAGCCTCTGTATTGAATAACAGAAAATCCAGTTCACCCAGTGTTTTAGCGCCGTCAATTTTCTGAATGCTATGACCTAAAAGCTTATAAGGATGATAGGCATCATCCAGCAGCCAGAACCAGACCAGCATTTCAAAGCGCAAACCCAGCCGGGTGCTTTTAAGCTGCTGCACGAATTGCTCCAGCTCTTCTGGATGCCGGTCCAGATATTTCAGACGTGGATGATAATTTTGCAGGTGATGTTGCCAAGTCTCAGAATCATGTAAGTCAAAAGCATGGACGACTTCAAGTTCGTCTGGAATTTGAGACAGAAGGTTTGGACTGCCGACAGCAAATGCCAGTTGCCGCACCAAAGGATGCTGATAATATTGCCATGCTTCTACAAGATGATGATTTAGACTGGAAAAGGGCATAGCACATCCTGTGAAAAGTGCACAAATACAACGGACAGATTTTAAAAACACTTTATACTACCCCTAATTTTGTGGGTAGGATCGATTTATGAAAATATTGTTTTGGCGAAGCCTGGTCGTACTGTTTGTCGTACTAGGCTTTATCGGTGCAATCTTGCCCGGCATGCCAACAACAGTATTTTTAATTCTGGCGGCTTGGGCGGCATCTAAAGGCTGGCCGCAAATGGATGCATGGCTGCTGAATCATCCAAAATATGGTCCGACTTTAAGAGCCTGGCGTGCCAATGGTACTGTGCCACGCAAGGCCAAATGGCTGGCCAGTATCATGATGTTCATCAGTGGCATTATCATGTTATTTACGACAGCACCGCTGGCAGTCAAAATCTTTACTGATGTGACCATGCTGATTGTGGCGATCTGGTTATGGCGTCGACCCGAACCAGTTCAGGACATAATCCATCCAGAACACATGGCCACAAAGAAAGTAGAACTAGAAACTATCAAGACAGAGAAAGAGAAGTCATGAGCCATTTGCAGCTGGATCAGGCAGAAATCCTGATTGATCTCGCCCAACAAAAACTATATTTGCCAAAATATAATAAGCAGTACCTGATTTCTACGGGTAAGAATGGCGTAGGTGAAGCAGAAAATAGTGGCAAGACGCCTCGTGGATGGCATAAAGTCGCTGAAAAGTTTGGCCAGCAGACACCTTTAAATAGTGTGTTTATTGCCCGTCAAGCGACAGGTGAAATTTATAATGCAGAACTGGCACAGCAATTCCCGCAGCGAGACTGGATTCTCAGCCGGATCTTATGGCTAAGTGGGCTTGAAGAAGGTTTTAACCAGGGCGAGGGTTGTGATACTTACCAACGTTATATCTATATTCATGGTACGCCTGATTCTGAGCCGATGGGTATTGCAATGTCACATGGCTGTATCCGCATGCGGAATACGGATGTGGCCGAGCTGTTTGAACTGGTGAATGAAGATGCACTGGTCTATATTTCAGAACAGCCGCTGAATCTGACTGTTTAAATGACTTAAATGACATAAGAAAATTTGTGGATGATTTAAAATTAATTGAAATATCTTCTATTTAAATAAGGGAAAGTAGATGAGGTCATCGATCATCTATGTAGTCTACTTTAACAGCCAAATAGAGTTAGAAACATGATTTATAGTCTGCCAATAAAAGTCATCGATTTGTTTTTAGAGGGCTGCAAGCTCTTAAAATAAAGATTACAGGATCACAACGTTGCGGTGAGCTGGGCTTTGTATAATCTTTCAGCAATACTGAAGGCTGTTGCATGTTCTGGTCTCAATTTTCATGAGTAAAACCGTAAAAATCCGGCTTTTAGTTTCACAGAGCATCTTTAAAAAATCGGTATAGACTTAAAAAATAAACAAAAAGTGTTGTTTTTTTTAACAATCAACCTATTTTTTAATCACTCACACCGAAAAAGCAGAAAACAGTCAGAAAAGCGTTTGACAGTCTGTGAAGATTCTCTATAATGCACCTCATCAAGCGATGAAGTCGATTTGAAAGGGCGCTTAGCTCAGTTGGTAGAGCGTCTGCCTTACAAGCAGAATGTCGGCGGTTCGATCCCGTCAGCGCCCACCAAGCTTCTTTCAAAGTTGAGACACTTATAGTGCAGCGGTAGTTCAGTTGGTTAGAATACCGGCCTGTCACGCCGGGGGTCGCGGGTTCGAGTCCCGTCCGCTGCGCCACTTTAAGTTCTTGATGAATCGTTTGCCACAATAGCGACATTGTGTAAGTGCAGCGGTAGTTCAGTTGGTTAGAATACCGGCCTGTCACGCCGGGGGTCGCGGGTTCGAGTCCCGTCCGCTGCGCCATTTACATGATAGACCTTTTGAGGGCGCTTAGCTCAGTTGGTAGAGCGTCTGCCTTACAAGCAGAATGTCGGCGGTTCGATCCCGTCAGCGCCCACCAGATTTTTTGTGATGCAGCGGTAGTTCAGTTGGTTAGAATACCGGCCTGTCACGCCGGGGGTCGCGGGTTCGAGTCCCGTCCGCTGCGCCATCCTAAGAATCAAACAGTTTGACCCTTTAAGGGCGCTTAGCTCAGTTGGTAGAGCGTCTGCCTTACAAGCAGAATGTCGGCGGTTCGATCCCGTCAGCGCCCACCATATCTTCTAAAGATATACGCGATGCAGCGGTAGTTCAGTTGGTTAGAATACCGGCCTGTCACGCCGGGGGTCGCGGGTTCGAGTCCCGTCCGCTGCGCCATTTTTCATTCCCTGATGTGGAAAATGTGTTTCAAAATCCAAGACTACGCGCTACGCTTGTCTTGCATCATAAAAAATAACGATGTTATTTTTTACTCTTCAGGGCGCTTAGCTCAGTTGGTAGAGCGTCTGCCTTACAAGCAGAATGTCGGCGGTTCGATCCCGTCAGCGCCCACCATATCTTTCTTGCCTAAATCCTGAATATTTCATAGAATTTGAAGTCTATAATAATTTGAAGATTTCAGACTATGAGAAATCCATATCAGCGCAAGGCAGCGATCAAATCGCAAAATACCGCCTACGATCCGCTACAAGTTTATAAAAATTTTATTGAAGCTATTGTTGCCCAAGGTGGCATTTTTGCACTTTACCAAGAGGGCTGGGCTTTATGTGCCACGCCGACAGGACAGCGAGCTTTCGCGACCTGGCAAAGCAAAGGTCTGGCCAGACTACTCATTAAAGATAACTGGGCCAATTACCAGATTCAGGAAATTACCCTCAAAGATTTTGTTGAAAAGGTCATTCCTTTCTTACGTCAGGAAAGCACTATTGTGTCATTGGATCTGACACCGGAAGGGCAGAATATTCTGGTTGCGCCTGAAAAACTTTTGCTGGATCTTAAAAATTACCTGTATCAGGTCTATGTACAGAAACCTGAACTATTCAAAAATCCAGCGATTCCTTCGCCAAGGCATATCCGTTTAAATTAATTTAATGCTTAAGTCACTTATTCAGATAGTGAATATTCATTGAGCAACCAGCCACTCAAAAAGGCAAAATATTCTCTTAACCAGGAGTTATAGCGCAGATAAAGAGGAGTGCTGGCACTCAAACTAATCACTTGCGGATAACCTTGGTGTCTGGCAATGGCGCGTGCACGGGGACTATGAAAATCACTGGTTGCAATCGCAATCGGATCATTTTGACTTATATTTTGTTGTTCCAATATCACTTGAGAATACATCAGGTTTTGAGCAGTACTTCTGCTTCGATCTTCAAGTTGGATAGGATTGATGAGTTCTGGGTAGGTGGTGTGGATATAGTGTTGCATGACTTCAGCCTCACTTTGCCTTTCCCGATAATTACGCCCACCTGTCATAATCATTAAAGCATCTGGATAGTGTGCTGCATATTTAGCTGCAGTATCCAGACGGCTTTTTAAGATGGGTGAGGGCTGTCCATTCGTAATCCCGCTGCCTAAAACCAGAATAGCGGCAGGAGGCTGTGTAGATTCATTTGAATGAATGGACATCTGGATATAAGCGAAGAAGATTGCGACACTGATTATCCAGAGTAGAAATCCGGCCCAGAGGTTGTTCCAGAACCAGATTCTAAATCTGGAATGCTGTTTCCAGCGTTGAATGCCTGAAAAGAGCAGAGCATACAGGATCAGTGCTACGCTAATGAAAATTGGCAAAAGAACACCGAAATGTCTTTGTCCCTGACTTATTAACCAGAGGCTGTTTATGCCAAGGATCAAACCAAAGATCAGGCTGAGACTTCGTTTAAGTGGGCTGGATATTTGGATACTCATATTTTTATTAATCTTTTTATCTTTTCTTCTATCTTATTAATAAAAAACCGGGCATGAAGCCCGGTCTTTTATAGATCAGCTGATCTTAATATACATCACGACGATAACGACCATCCAGACGTAATTGATCTACTGTGCTTTCACCGAGAATTTCAATCAGAGCCTGATCGACATCGCTGGCCATGCCATTAATGCTACCACACACATAAATCACGGCGCCTTGAGCGACCCAGAGTTTCAATTCTTCAGCTTGCTCACGCAATTTATGATGCACATAAACTTTTTCCTGCTGGTCACGAGAGAAAGCAAGGTCCAGTCGTTTTAATGTACCCATTTGCAGCCAGGCCTGAATGGTTTCTTCAAAGAAGAAATCATGGGCACGCTGACGTTCACCAAAGATGAGCCAGTTCTGAGTATAGTCCTGACGGTTACGCGCACTCAGCAAGCTCATCAAACCTGCGATCCCCGTACCATTACCAATACAGATAATCGGACGGTTATCTGCAATCAGATGGAAAGATTCATTCTTGCGAATACGCAGGGCAATCGGTGAATTTAGGGCAGTATGCTGTGTTAACCAGCCTGAGCCCAGACCTAACTGGCCTTGTGCATCAGATTGCTGACGCACGACCAGACGTAGCACTTGCTGACTTGGAATACTGGCGATTGAATATTCACGTGTAGCAAGAGTTGGTAATTGCTGTAATAGCTCATCTACTGAATCAAAAGGATCAACTTGAGTCAGATCACGATCCCATAGTGCCTGTTCGATACTTTGCTTCAGAGAAGGCACCTGTGTACTCGCGGCAATACGGTATTTCTCCATAAATGCACGGATACGTTCAGGGCTGTTTCCTGGTTGGATTTCGGCAATATCGCCTGCCTGCCACACGGCTTCATGCTGTGGAACCAGTTCAATATTGAACGCAGGTGCACCCAGACTGTCTGGATTCAGCAATTCACGTTTGCTCAAAGTCCATTGATCAAAGGTTTTATCGATACCCATATCCTGCAATTCAAATTGAGTCACATGGGCAAGGGCATTGGTCCATTGCTGGATATGCTCATTATTTGCATTATCCACTTCGATAATCTTGAAGAGCTGCTTGGCACCATTCTGTTGTAACCACTGGTCAATACGATGACCGAAGCTGCAATAGGTGTCCGGGTATTCCTGAGAGCCTAGAGCCAAAACTGCATAATTGAGATGGCTGAGATCTGCTTTGGCAGACAGAATTTTCTTTTCGAAAGATGAAGCCAGGTCAGGCGCTTCACCTGTGCCATAAGTACTGGCTACAAATAAAACCTGTTCTGCCTGTTGCAGATCTGCAAGGCTTAACTGTTGTACTGCTTTAACGCTGACAGGTTGACGTGCTTCCTGTAAGGCAGTAGCTGTGCGCCATGCCAGTTGTTCAGAGACACCCGTTTGTGAAGCATACGCAATCAGCCAAGGCTTGGCATTTGGATCCAGAGGCAGGGCAGTTGCCCCTTGGCGTGCAGCCAGAGTAAGTTTTTTCTGCTTACGACGTTTCAGATAGAGCATCCAGCCGGTCACGAAGAACAATGGCATTAATAATGCAGCAATCATGACCAGGAACTGGTAAATAGGACCAAAAAAGCTGCCACGGTGCACCGGTAACATACTGCTCATGATTTTTTCATTGAGCTTTTTATCTTCATAGAGCTGGACTTCGGTAAATTCAGCACTGCGATAATTATAAGTCGCATTGTTGCGGGCACGTTCATGTTGTGCCACAGGGTCAACAAAACTCAACTGCATTTCACCATCCGGTTTTTTCGGCAGGTTAAATGTCACAGTCGAATATTTACCTGCGAATTGAGTTCTGAAGCCAGTCCAGCTCTGATCCAGCGCACGTAAAATACTTTCTGGACTCATGCCAGCTTCTTCAAGGCTTTCACCACGTTGTCCGCGTTCACCACGAGGTCCACGTTCGCCATCTGGACGACCTTCGGCACGCATTTCACCTTCACCGCGAGGTCCACGTTCACCACCTTGGCGACCTTCACCTCGCATTTCACCATCGCCACGTTGTCCGCGTTCACCACGTGGCCCACCTTCGCCGCGACCGCCATTGGCCTGCATTTCTGGTTGTGGACGTTCTACGCCCAGAACTTTATACATACCATCACGCCACCAGCCATAAGACCAGGTAAGACCGGTACAAGCCAGAATCAGGTAGAAAATTACCACCCAGGTACCCACCACTGCATGCAGATCCCAGATAAAGTTACGGCCTTTCAGTTGCGGCTTCACTGCCAGCCATTGCTTGATCGAATGACGTTTTGGCCAGCGTAAATACAGGCCAGACAAGACGAAAAAGATCAGCATCAGGGTACAGGCACCGGTAATCTGCTTACCGACGGGTCCTACAGTCAAATTACGATGTAGTTGCTGTACAAACTGGAAGAATTCACGGCCTTTAATTTCAGGCAATACTTCAGCCGTGTAGGGGTTGACCATCATGTTATAACCACGACGTGCTCCCTCTTTCGCAATATTGACCGTACTGGAGGCACTTGGATCCTGTGCCACGGTAATACTGTTAATTTTCATTTCAGGGTTTTGGGTCTGGAAATGCTGATACAGCTGGGCAGGGCTAAGCTTGTCTCGCTCTTGAACCTGTACAGTATAACTGTCGCTATTCATCCATTTTAAGATTTGCGGCTCATAAGAATAAATAGCACCCGTGACTCCCATAATTGAGAGAATCAAACCTGCAGTAATCCCCAGAAACCAGTGGATTTGGAAAAATGTCTTTTTAAACATGATGGTCAGATTTATGGTGGTATGTGTAAAAGTAGGCGAATTATAACTGAAGAATCAGAACAAATTATAGATTATGATGATAATATTTATTCTCATTATCATTTGTGTCGATGAGTTGGATAAAAGATAGTCATAAAAAAACCTCCATGTCGAAACAGGAGGTCTTTCAAAATCGGGATATGTCTTAGATTTCTTTTGGTGCGCCCACTTCTTCTTGCAGATGCTTGCGAATGGTCGCGAAAGAGAAGTTTTTACTGTCTAAACGTTTAGGCAGGATATAAGCACCTTGCTGACCTTTGACTTTAAAATTAATCAGCATGAATTCCGGCGTATTATACCATTCATAGATGTCTTTCCAGCCAATAGCACCCACGCCTTCCTGCATGCCCATTTTTTGGCGCATCACGATACCATGCGGTTGCACGCCCAGACGGATGCCTTTAATTTCCTGTACCGGAAATTCATTCATCTTGCGTTTAACATACCATTCCAGACCGAAAGTACGAATCAGGTAATACAGGACTACACAGACAATCGCCACCCAGCAGATGACAGTCGAGTAGTTCTTGATCAGGATAATTCCCAGAATAGACAAGGCAACAATAGCACCCATGATCAGCCAGGCTTTCATGCCAATTTTATTGGTACTACGCCAGATCATCAGCTGAGCATGACGCTGCTCAGCTTCTGAAATTTCATAGTTCACAGGCTGTAAGGTATAAGCGTATAAATTTTTCGCGGTCATAATGAAATTAACAGATTTAAAACTGTAAAAAGTTTAGCATTAATTGTGCTGATTCAGTGAGTATATTGTTCCAAAATCGGCCAAATTATAATGAAGCCAATTCAGTGGCCTGTTCATCACGTTCGTGACTTAAACTTTGCTTTAACTGACTCAATTGCTTCAAGATACTAAACATTAAAGACAGTTGCTGCAAAATAATCAATGGTTTCTGGTCTTCTTCCTGCTGTTGTGACAGACGCTGACGGATATTCTGGATCATATTCTGGGTGCTTAGGTCGGGGACTTCATCATAGAGCAGGGCACCACGAATATTTTCTAGGGCTTGATCCAGCAAGTCCAGCACATCCTGATCCTGAATTTTTTCACGATGCGCACCCAGCGCGGCAATATAACTGATAAAAGTATGATTCAGGCACAGGAACTCAAAAGCCTGTGATTTTTGCACCGGATCAAAATCAGGTTCAGTGGCCAAAGTCGAAATCAGGGAAGCAACTTCAGCATCCGTATTATGAGCTGCACGACGTACCACGCGGTAGGTCAGACCATTATTTCGTCCAGACTTATACTGTTCAATCACTTCACTCAAGTAGTCACATTCTGCCTGCAGACTACGGCTAATGCTGCGTGGCAAGCGACGGAATTTCCAGTCTGGAAAGATAAAGCTCACACCAAACCAGGCAATCGCACAGCCAATCAGGGTATCAATCATACGTGGAATAGCTGCGGCAAAGCCCATACCGTCCAGGTTAAAGTTGATCAGGGCCAGAATGGTAATAAAGGCAGTGGCCTGTGCATACTGTTTACTGCGTAATTCAAAGAACAGAATCCCACTCAAAATCAGCAGCAATAATTGTCCTTCAACAGAAGGAATAAAGTACAGAATGGCATATCCCAAAAGAATACCTGCCAGAGTCCCGACAATACGTAAACGTAAGCGGCGCTTGGTAGCATTAAAGTTAGGCTGGCTGACGAATAGTGCTGTAAGCAGGATCCAGTAACCATACTGAATATCGGTCAGCTGGACAAAGATATAGCTGATCAGCAGCACAATCGACAGGCGAATAGCATGACGGAACAACACGGATTCAGGCGTCAAATGCTGCTTGACCCGAATCTTGATATCTTCCCAGCCTTTCAGGTCGTCATCTTTGAGCTGGTTTTCAATATGTTTAGCACGATCAAATTTGATATTACGTTCAGTTTCCAGGTTGCGTAACTGCGCATCAATGGATTTCAGATTCTGGAATAAAGCAAATAGGGCATTGATCCAGACCTGATCATACTGCTGTTCTGTACGCAATTTTTCCAGGGACAATCTCAGGTTTTCAAAGGCATGTTTGAAGCGTTTATTATGTTTATAGGTTTTGCGCTGCTGAATGCTTTCACTCAGGTCTTTACAGGCTTTGCCCTGAATCGACAGGATGCGCTGAAAACGGAACAAAACGTCGCTGTGTTCAAAAATCTTGGCCAGTTTCTGATAATCAATATGCGCAGAATCGGCACGCTCGTGAATATCTTGCGCTACAAAATAGTATTGCAGGCTACGACGGGTATCCTTTTGACCACGATCACCTTTCAGACGGGTCAAAAGAACAGTCTTCATTTCATTAAAAATTGAAATCAGTTTGCCATTTTCCAGTGATAGCTCGATCATACTTTGCTGATAACTTTTTGCCGTCATATCGACATCGAACAGATTCGATTTGGCATAGAGGAAATCACCCAGTGAAGCATAGCACTTGGCTAAGTTATCCTGTGCACGTCGCGCAGGAAACAGTAGAAAGCTCAGGGTCGACAAAAAGCCATACCAGACCGCACCAATCAGCAGCAAGCTTGCCTGCTGATACCATCCATCAAAAAGTTCAACCCCCAGCATGGAATAGACAGAAATCACCAGACAGCCATAGGAAATCGTGGCATAACGTCGACCAAGCGAGCCGAGCAGAATCAGGACAATACAAGAAACAATGAGGGCAGAAGCAAACAGCAGCGGATAAGGAAATAACAGATAGACTGCCACTGCGGTAATGAAGAAGCCTAAATAGGTATAGAACAGATTCAGGATACGTACGGAAAAGCGGTCATCAATATCGCTTAAACCTGCGGCCACCACCCCAAGGGTGAGTGGAATAGTCATTAACTGCTGTCCCATGAAATAGGGAACAAAGGCAGTGCCTGCAAAAGCGATCAGCATACGCAGGTTATACATCAGGGTCGTATTATAAGTCGCGTGCTTAAGACGATTGAGCCAAGATTTCAACGGTGATCCTTTCTCTTGCAGTCTTTGCTGCAAAGCTGAATATACATATGAGAAAAAGTATATTTATAACTTTTAATTTCCATGTAAATCATACTATGCGCTATGTTAATTTGTCTGCCTACTGCGCATTAAAATCTTTAATTACATGAACTCCAATACGACAGCACCACGACCTTATGCCATGTCCTGGATTATTTTGCTGGCTTCACTGACTGCACTTGGTCCTTTATCCATTGATATGTATCTCTCTGCCTTGCCAGAAATGGCAGCGGATTTTGGTGTCAGCACCCAGATGGTCTCCAATAGTCTGCCAGCTTATTTCCTTGGACTGGCGGTTGGGCAGTTGCTATATGGTCCGATCAGTGACCGGATTGGACGTAAGCCACCGCTTTATTTTGGATTGAGTCTGTATATTCTGGCCAGCCTGTTATGTATGTTTGCACAGAATGAATGGAGCCTGATTGCAGCAAGGGTATTACAAGCCTTAGGAGGATGTGTAGGAGTCGTGGTTGCCCGAGCAACCATTCGTGATCGGCTGGATATGCAGGCGGCTGCCCAGGCCTTTGCCAGCATGATGATTGTAACGACCATTGCACCGATTATTGCGCCAAGTCTCGGCGCATGGGTACTGATGTTCTTTGAGTGGAATATTATTTTCTTGGTGCTGATGGGCTGTGGTTTGTTTAGTCTGGTCTGTGTGCATTTTTTCTTTCAGGAAACCTTGCCCTCGGAACGCCGTCTTAAACTGAATTTGCAACAGGTATTGAGTTTATACCGAACCATTTTTCAGGATGAAAGTTTCAGACGACCGATGCTGGTGGGCTGTTTTTCTGGGGCGGTGATGTTCTGCTATATCAGCGCTTCTTCAGCCATTCTGATGGATCATTATCATCTGACCGAGCAGCAGTTTGCTTATGCTTTCGGGGGGAATGCCGTTGGAATCATGCTGTTCTCGACCCTGAATAAGCATCTGGCTCAATATCTTTCAGTATTAAGTCGCTTAAAACTAGGTGCTTCTTTACAGGGAATCGGTGTCCTGGCTTTACTGGTTTTAGGCTATCTGAATATTGAATCTGTTGTCCTAGTTATGGCGGCCTTATTTGTCGTTGTGGCCTCGATTGGTTTTGTGGGACCGAATGCGATGGCGCTGGCCATGGCAGAACAGGGCGCGCGTGCGGGAACCGCCAGTGCGATCATGGGCAGTATGCAATTTGCCTGCGGTTTGTTGGGTGGGGTTTTATTGAACTTTATGCTGTGGGATGCTTTATTCAATATGGCCTTGGTAATGGCGATCTTTGTAGTTATAGCCTTTAGATCTTTATTGAAATTAGAACTGCCTAGAGTTAAACAGAAATAAGGAGCTGCAAGAACTCTATATCTCTGTCAGACAATCCAAGCAGCTCAAAGTTGATGCTTGGATCATGGCTTATCAAATCTTATTCATCTACAAAAACGGCAAATTCCTCTACCGGGACACGTGGGGTGATAAAGGTATTTACGATATGGTCTGGATCTGCATAGCCTAGTGACATGCCACAGACCAGCTCTTCATCTTCACCTGCTCCCAGTACATCTAGCACAATGCTATGAAAATGATTCCAGGCAGCCTGCGGACAGGTATCCAGACCACGTGCCTTGGCAGCCAGCATCACGTTTTGAATCATCATGGAAATATCCATTTTTGAACCTACGCCCAAATCTTTATGTAAGGTGAAGAATAGCCCCACTGGTGCATCAAACAGTTCAAAATTACGCAGGTTCTGGCGCGCCATTTTTTCTTTTTCGCCTTTCTGGATATTCAGCAAACCATATAAGCCCCAGCCATTTTCACGGCGTCGGTCGATATAAGGAGAGAACCATTGTTCGGGATAATAGGCAAAGGTTTCTTTATATTGCTCGGCCAGTGCCGGATTCTGGTAAAGCTCCATTTGCGCCTGACAGACACGCTGCACCAGCTCATCACGCTTTTTCCCTGTCAGCACATATACTTTCCATGGCTGGGTATTGGTCCCTGAAGGGGCGCGGCTGGCCACAGTCAAAATGTCTTTGAGCATGCCGGTACTGACCGGCGTATCCAGAAAAGCACGAACCGAATGCCGGGAAGTAATGGTTTGATCTACAGCATGAACGAGGTTTTGATCCATTCTAATTTCCAATCTCATATCCTTAATGATGGTGAACTGACTATAAACCAAACAAACTCTGTCGGGCAGGGGGAATTTTAGTTTCACAGTGAATTATGATGATTAATAAAAATCACATGAATGAGAATGCACTTAAGAGATATAGAAGTTATATAAATAGCCTAAGAAATTTATTGAATGCTTAAACAAAACTCCTTCTAAAAATGCAACAGATATTTTAGATGCTGATATCTTGAGCAATTAACATCGATGGCTGGAACTAAAAGTAAAGTTAAGAACAAAATAGAATGAATAAAATTCAATCTTAAAAATAAAATTAAATATCCGTTTTTACGTTCAATTAATATTTTATTTCGATTAAAATTTGGGGGTAGTAAACTATAAAAAATAAGAAGTTATAATTATTTTTTATATATTTACTAACTATAGTTAATAAAAAACAATAAAACTTTATACAAAGAAACAGCATAATGTGCGACTTTTCAGTTGAATACATGCATTTTGAAGAAATAATGAAGATTGCATGGTCAAGCTCTATTTGAAATATCTTATTGCAAATGACTTGATGAACTCAGTTAGGTTAAAAGCACTCATGCAGCAATTCATGCTGGTTGAGAAGTAAAAAATATAGGCTGGATGTTATCACTATGAGTTGCACGTTTAGATGAATTTACGCATCTGGCGTAGCTTATGCAATCAGCAAAAGGCCGTTTTTCGCTTTTATAAATCTCTCACTGAATATGATCATCACGATGATATTCATAAGTTTGAAACAGATGCGGAATGCTTTGTTGATTCTAAAGGCGATGGATGAATGAAGTAGATGACAATTACATGGGGTAATGTAAGGTTTTCTTCTGTGGAAATGAATCGCAACACGACTTTTAGAATGACAAAAATTCAGAACCATCTTGGACAAAAAAATTATGGATTTTACTTTTAACGCATTTTATACCCTGATCGCTGCAGTAATTGTGCTATTACTGGGCCGGTTTCTGGTAGATAAAATCGATTTTCTAAAACGTTACAACATTCCTGAACCTGTCGCAGGTGGTCTGGTTGCAGCGGTTATCTCTCTGCTGGTTCATTCGTTCTGGGGCTATAGCATTACCACGAGCGCGGAACTACAAACCAGTTTTATGCTGATTTTCTTTGCTTCGATCGGTCTGAGCGCGAACTTCGCCAAATTGCGTGAAGGTGGGATTGGACTGGTGATCTTCCTGGTTGCCATCTCAACATTTATTGCCCTACAAAATGCAGTGGGTATGGGCTTGGCAAGTTTACTGGGTATTGATCCTCTGATCGGTCTGATTGCCGGCTCGATTACGCTGACTGGTGGACATGGTACTGCTGGCGCCTGGGGTGAAATTCTTGAGGTTGAGCATGGTATTCAGGGGGCTTTGGCGCTCGGTATGGCAAGTGCGACCTTCGGTCTGATTATTGGGGGAATTATCGGTGGGCCTTTGGCGAAACTGTTGATTAACCGTCATAATCTTGCTGTGGCACGTACCGATCAGCAGATCGAAAAACGTGACAATACGCCAATGGACAGCACGACAGATGAATATGTGCAATTTGAATATCCACATCGTGTCCGTCTGATCACTGCCGATAATGCCATTACCACACTTGGTCTGTTTGCAGGCTGTCTGGCATTTGCGGAGCTGATGACTGGCTTCAGTAAAGATACAGTATTTGAACTGCCAACATTTGTATGGGCACTGGCAGGCGGCGTGATTCTGCGTAACGTGCTGGAAGGCATCCTGAAAATCCAGATCTTCGACCGTGCGATTGATGTGTTTGGTAATGCTTCATTGTCGCTTTATCTGGCCATGGCGCTGCTGTCATTAAAATTATGGCAACTGGCGGATCTGGCAGGACCATTGATGGTGATTCTCGGTGCACAGACCTTGACTATGGCTTTATATGCAGCATTTGTCACTTTCCGGGTGATGGGCAAAAACTACGATGCCGCAGTACTTGCTGCAGGTCACTGTGGTTTCGGGATGGGTGCAACCCCAACGGCTGTTGCCAATATGCAGGCGATTACCAATATGTATGGCGCTTCGCATAAAGCCTTTCTGATCGTTCCATTATGTGGTGCTTTCTTCGTTGACTTGATTAATGCCACGATCATCCAGATGATCTTGAAATTTTTCGTCTAATTTTAAGCTTGATAATGAGTCATAAGCTCATAAGGATATGACATGAATGATCAGCTAAATGAAACCTTACTGGGCTGGGTCGATGCCTTAAATGGTCCACTCTGGGACTTTTTGGTGGTGTTTCTAGTCGCAGTCGGTATTTTGTATACGATCATGACCGGTGCAGTACAGATCCGTTTATTCTGGCACAGTATCAAAGTCATGAAACGTAGTCGTGGCAAGGTCGATGATGACCATGGTATTACGCCGTTTCAGGCCTTTGTAACAGGTCTGGCTAGCCGGGTCGGTGTGGGTAATGTTGCAGGTGTTGCCATTGCGATTGCTGTCGGTGGTCCAGGTGCTGTGTTCTGGATGTGGTTTACTGCATTTCTGGGAATGAGTTCTGCTTTTGTAGAATCGTCATTAGCCCAGTTGTTTAAAGTTCGGGATAACAAGAATCAGCAATTCCGTGGTGGACCTGCGTATTACATTACTCAGGGTCTTAAACAGAAATGGCTGGGAATTGTCTTTGCAATTGCACTGATTACGACCTATGGCTTTGTGTTCAATGCCGTGCAGGCCAATGCCATTACGGGTGCAACCTCACATGCCTGGGGCTGGAATGAAGCCAATCTGATGTTGCCATTAGGTGGTTTCGATCTGGAAGTTTCCTGGATTGGTCTGGTCTTGGTCTTGATTACGGCCATGATTATTTTTGGCGGGATCAAACGGATTGCAAAAGTTGCTGAAGGGGTGGTCCCTTTCATGGCAGTTCTTTATCTGGGTGTAGCTTTATATATCGCCGTCATCAATTACGATATGTTGCCGTCTATTTTTCAGCTGATCTTTAGCAAAGCATTTGAGTTTGAAGCAGCTGCAGGCGGTTTCTTCGGTGCCATGATCTCGATGGCCATGATGATGGGGATTAAGCGCGGTTTATTTTCGAATGAAGCGGGGATGGGTTCAGCACCGAATGCGGCGGCTGCCTCTGACGTGAAACATCCGGTGAATCAGGGTCTGGTTCAAATGCTTGGCGTATTTGTAGATACCTTCGTTGTGTGTTCATGTACCGCTATCGTGATTCTGGTTTCTGGCCTATATGAAAATGCCGGTTTTGAAGGCGTGACCTTGACCCAGATGGCACTTGAAAGCCAGATTGGTGCTTGGGGTGATGACTTCCTGGCCTTGATTCTGTTCCTGTTTGCCTATTCTTCTATCATTGGTAACTATGCCTATGCAGAGGGAAATATCCAGTTCATCAATAATAACAGCAAGGTCATGTTTATTTTCCGGTTGCTGGTATTGTTTATGGTGTATTTCGGCTCGATTGCCAGTGTACCGTTGATCTGGAATATGGCGGACCTGTTCATGGGCGTCATGGCCAGTATTAACCTGATTGCGATTGTGCTGCTGATGCCATTTATTTTGATGCTGCTCAAGGACTATACCGGTCAGCTGAAACGTGGCATCGAGCAACCAGAGTTTAAGCTCGATGATCATCCGAAATTTAAAGATAAAGTTAAATCAGATATCTGGTAAAGCTTGAGCAAAAGCCCCGACTGGTTCGGGGCTTTTTTATGAGCTTAAATTGTTAGAATGACACAAAATTAATATAGCTTTGATATAGGATAAAGCCAGCAATCAGGCTGAACCAGACTGGTAATTTCGAGCGTAACAGTAAAATCATCACGATGACAAAAACCAGATCAGACCAGGAACGAAAATATGCCTGAGAGAGATCAATCAGCAAATATAAAAGCAGTCCGACCACTGCTGCATTAATCCCGCTTACCGCCTGAAAAATAATACGTTGCTGCATTAACCATGACCAATAAGGCAAAGTAGCAAAAATCAGAAAAAACGAAGGCAGGAAAATGGCACAGGTTGCTAACAGTGCATTAATCCAGGATGAACCTGTCCAAGGCAACAGAGCACCGACATAGCTGGAAAAACTAAATAATGGACCTGGCATCAATTGGGCAAATGCATAACCTAGATCGAAAGATTGGGGCGAAAGTAAATTGGTCGCCACAAAGTCCTGATGCAGCAAAGGCAGAATGACATGCCCGCCACCAAAGACCAATGAGCCAGTTTGATAGAAATCAGCAAAAAATGCGAGTTCAGGCCAAGAACCAGATTTGACTAGTATAGGAATCAGAAAAAATGGTAATAAAAATGCGATGAACCAGTAAGGTGCATGACGTGGCCGAATATAGCTTGAGTGAATGGTAGATGAATTTGAAGCAGGCTTATTTTCCTGAGGAGAATTGGAAAATTTTGCCATTACGAGACCAAAAACTGCCCCTAAAATAATGACCAGTAGCTGGTTCAAACTGATACTAATGAAGCTCAGAATCAGGACGGAAATGAAGACCAGTACATATTGCCAGATGCTTTTGCAGAAGCTGTTAAGCATTTGCCAGAATGCCCAGACGATTACAGAAAAAACGATCAATTGAATGCTATGAAAGCTGTTTGAGTTTAGAATATGGAAATAGTACTGACCAAGTACGGCGATCAAGCTCATCAAAAGCGCTGAAGGTAAGGTAAACCCAAGCCAGGCCATGAATGCCCCAGCATAACCCCTTTGCAGATAGCCGATGGAGAGGCCTACCTGACTGCTACTTGGGCCTGGTAAAAGCTGCGCTAATGCAACCAGCTGGCCATATTGTGTCGCATTTAACCACTGTAACTGGTCGACAAATTTACGGTGAAAAAACACCAGATGCGCCGCCGGTCCACCGAATGCCATACAGCCCAGTTGCAGGAAGGTGAGAAAGATCCGGTACAGTGAAGGTGTATTCATACAGTGGCTGAAAATTGAAAGACATTAGTGCAACTGTATGACAGTTTTACGAAATTCTACAGATTATTTAAGCATGTGTTTATACACTATGCTGCTTTAACAAAATGAGGACGTGCTCTGCATGCAGAAATATGTACTGAGTATATTGGCGATGACAATGGTAGGTCTGAGCGGCTGCCAAACGACATCTGGTTTTAATCAACCTAACTCTAGTCATATTAAATCTGCCAGTTCAGTAGCAGAAGCCCAGGCACGTCCAAACCAGATCAATTTCCGCAAAATCAAGCAAACAGAAAACCGTCCAGTGATTGCACTGGTTCTTGGCAGTGGCGGTGCGCGTGGCTATGCGCATATTGGTGCGATTGAAGTATTAGAACAGGCAGGCATACAACCTGACTTTATTGTGGGAACCAGTGCAGGCAGTATTGTTGGTTCCATTTATGCCAGTGGTAAACCAGCGATTGAACTGCGTAATATTGCATTAAGCATGAAAGCGACTGATGTTCGCGACATCAAGCTGGACCGTAAAGGCTTTTTTGATGGCAAAAAAGTTGAAAATTATGTGAATTTGCAGGTTGATCAGACGCCTTTGCAAGCCATGAAAATTCCGATGTTTGTGGTAGCAACAGCCTTGAAAGAGGGTAAGCGGGTAGTCTTCAATTATGGTAATACTGGTCAGGCAGTACGTGCATCTGTTTCTATTCCAAGCATGTTTATTCCGACTGTCATCCAGAAAAAAGAATATGTGGATGGAGGGCTGGTCAGTCCGGTGCCAGTTAAAGTAGCTCGTGAATTGGGCGCTGATATTGTCATTGCTGTCGATATTCTGGCGCAGCCAATCCATACTGAAACCACCAATGTCTGGGGCCTATTCAACCAGAATATTAATATCATGCAGCAACGTTTAGCTTCTGAGGAACTGCAATACGCCGATGTTGTTATTCAGCCAGACTTACGTGAAAAAGGTCATATCTTTGATGTACGCGGCAGAGAATTGACCATGGATGCCGGGATTGAGGCGGCTAAACTCAAGCTACCAGAAATTGCCCAGGTCTATCAGAAGCATAATTACAGCCAAGGTCATCAGATTCCATTACTCTTGGCCCAGCAACAATAGTTTGCTCTGATATTTTTAACAAAATATTTATTTTTCAAATAGATGTATAAATATATTTATCGCTTTTCTCAGTCGAGGGAAAAGCGGCTCATTTTTGCTCATCGTTTTTAGCGATGAGCTGATGTTTTCTACCTATTGAAAGTCACTTAAAGCCCAAGTTTCAATGGGAAATAAATATTTGAATTATAAAAATATAGTGATTTTATGAATGTATTTTAAGGCTATTTTTTGATTTTAACAAAATTATTCACAGACTTAAGTTAAACAACTGTTCAAAAGCTTAGAAGATCATGACAGAATAAAAATCGACAGATTAATAAATGTAAAAACCACATGAATCACATCGAAATTGGCCAGCAAGTCACACTAGCTCAGTTTGAAAATACGATTTTTACTGTAACTAAAGTTCATCCCGATGGTTCTTTTACCGTTGAAACTATATTGCATGGCCAGCAGACTTTAAGTTATGAGAATGTGGCTCGAGAAATGCTGAGACAGGTGCCTGCTTAATTCGAGGTTATTTTTTGTTAATGCATACGGTTTTCTTAAACCGAGTTCTGCATGCTTAATGAAAAACTTCTTAAGCGCAGTGCATTGATTCAAGAAAATGATTTAGTGGATAAATTCCTGTTTATTTTATATTTACTGAAAATAACTTTCTGATGATTTCTATGGATCCTCAGAGGAATATCTTTTTTTTTGTATGGAGAAAAATTTCATATCAAGAATTATGATGTTTTATTTGCCGAATTGAACATTTTATTTAGACCAAAAACGCTATAATAATGGTCTATATCATTGTCATTCAAAGAGTTCAGAGAAAACGATGGCCCCTTTAGATCAAATTGCAACAGCATCGGATGACCAGTCAGAGTTAACGATGTCGGTTCTTATGACGCCAGATATGGCAAATTTTTCAGGAAACGTACATGGTGGAACAATTCTGAAATTACTGGACCAGGTTGCTTATGCTTGTGCGAGTCGCTATTCGGGTAGTTATGTCGTAACCCTGTCTGTAGACAAAGTAAATTTCAAAGAACCGATTCATGTGGGTGAGCTGGTGACTTTCCTGGCAAGTGTGAACCATGTAGGTCGTACTTCAATGGAAATCGGTATTCGTGTAGAAGCACAAAATATTCAGAAACGTACTGTACGCCATACCAATAGTTGCTACTTTACGATGGTCGCTGTAGATGAAAATGGTAAGCCTAAACAGATTCCCCCACTGAATCTGGACAATGACTGGAAACGTTGCCGTTTTGAAGCAGCTGAACAACGTAAAGTTGCCCGTCTGCAGGAAAACCATCACCCTTCATGCAGTATCTATAAAAAATCAGCGCATAGTTAAGTATTTAAACTTAATTTGCTTGTTAAAAAGACCTTGAATGTGAGGTCTTTTTTTTACCTAAAAATTCATTCAACTCTGGCTTAAGCCTCTTTTTTAATCTAATATGAAACGATACGTATCGTTTCGTTTTTGGTTTTAAGCATGAGTGAAGAGGAAAAATGTTCACGGCGTCAGCACAGTATTCTGCAAGCAGTTTCGGATGCATTGGCAGAAGGTGAATATCATCAGCTAACGATTGAAGATGTGGCTGCACGGGCAGGGGTTGGCAAATCTACGATTTACCGCTGGTGGAAACATAAATCTGAACTGGTACTAGATGTTTTCAAGCAGCGCACAGCAGGGGTATTTGAACTGGATGCTTCACAAAGCTTGCGCAGCAATCTGGTTCAACAGCTAACTTTGCTGGTTCAGGCGCTTAATCATCCGGTAGGCCGTGCTTTGCTGGTCGTTATGGCCAACCATCGGGAACTGGCTGCAGACTTTTTTCAGCAATATCTGTTACCACGTCGAAAGGAGACTCATCAACTGATTCAACAGGCCATCGAGCGTGGGGAATTACGTGCTGATTATCCTTTTGATCTGATGCTGGACACCTTATACGGGCCGATTCATTACCAGATCATTTTCTTCAACCGCATGCCGGATGATCAATATATCCAGAATCTGGTAGATCTGGCCTTAAGCCCAGCTTTGATTTCTCCCTGAGTTTAGTCAGTTCTTAAATTTGTTTTTAAAAGTTGCGTGTTATGTCTGCTAGTCCTGAGCGCTTATGGAATCGCTCCTTTATTCTGTGTTTATTGAACAATCTGTTCCTGTTTGTCTATTACTTTGCCTTACTGACCATTCTGCCGGTTTATATCATGAAAGATCTGGGCGGATCAGTCAAAGAAGCAGGTTTAGCTTTGACCCTGTTCTTAGTTTCATCCATCGCCATTCGACCTTTTTCTGGCATGATCATCGAGAAACTCGGCAAGAAATTGGCAATGCGCGGAGCCGGAGTTATTTTTGCCTTATTTTCCTTTAGTTATCTGCTGGTCGATAGCATGTGGTCATTATTGGCAGTACGTTTTTTACATGGGATCTGGTTCAGCATCCTGACGACGGTCACCGTTCCCGTTGCAAATGAGTTTATTCCGGAATCTCGTAAGGGTGAGGGCATGGGCTATTTTGTCATGTCGACTAATCTGGGTGTGGTATTTGGTCCATTACTGGCCTTAACCGTGGTTCAATTCACCAGCTTTAAAGTGCTGTTTGGCTTGCTTGCCGTGATTATCTCTATCGGCTTGATCTTTTCCTTCATGCTGAAAATTACCGAATTAGCAAAACCTCAAGCTACAGTGGTCGAAAAATCAAAATTCAGCCTGCATGACATTATTGAAGTCAAAGTGCTGGCGGTCAGTTTTGTGGCACTGCTCACTGCTTTTGCTTACTCCAGTATCATGAGTTTTATCACGCCCTTTAGTGAAACCAAGCAACTACTGGCTTATACCGGCATCTTCTTTATTGTTTTTGCTGCCTCAATGTTGTTGGTACGGCCTTGGGTGGGCAAAATTTACGACCGTAAAGGACCAAGTGCAGTTATCTATCCTTCCTTTATTTTCTTTGCGATTGGCATGATGATTGTCAGTGTCATGTCCAGCCAATGGACTATGTGGTTGTCTGCGGTATTTATCGGAATTGGTTACGGTTCATTATTTCCATGTTTACAGACGCTGGCGATTCAATCTGTCGAAAAACAGCGTATGGGCCATGCAATTTCTACCTTTTTTACCCTGTTTGATATTGGACTGGCAGTGGGTTCAGTAGTGATGGGTATGATCATTGCGCAATACGGTTTTGAAAAGACCTATATGTTCTGTGCAGTGATGGTGATTTTCACTTTATTGATCTACCGTCAATATGTGGCCAGGAAATGCCCTTCGATTTCAGCATCTTTACCGGAAGAATAAAATGGAATTAAGACATTTACGCTATTTTGTTACAGTGGCTGAAGAGCTGAATTTCACCCGTGCAGCTGAAAAACTGAATACTGTTCAGCCTTCACTCAGTCAGCAGATTAAGGATCTGGAGCGTGAAGTGGATGCGCAATTGCTGGAGCGGAATAACCGCAAGGTTGAGCTGACCGAGGCTGGACAGGCTTTTTTAAAGGAAGCTTTACTGAGCTTAGAACATGCAGAACGTGCCGTGCAGGCAGCTCGACAGATCGCACATGTACATAAGGGTCAGCTGAATATCGGCTTCGTGCCGGTTGCGGAAATGAAAATTTTTCCTTATATCATGCCGAATATCCGTGCACATTTTCCTGAACTGAAAGCACTGTTTCATAGCCTGACCGATGCAGAACAGTTTAGCGCGCTGAGACAGGGCAGTATTGATATTGCCTTTACCCGCTACCGAGATCAGTCGGATGAGTTTGAGTCCGTTCAGATTTTTGATGAGCCACTGACGCTGATTGTGCCGAAAAATTCTCCGGTCGCAGAAATGCCCTATGTCAGCATCAAGAAGTTTGAAAATCAGGACTTTGTGATTAGTGATGAACAAGCCTCACCACAGCTGCATAAGATTATTGATGATTTCTTTAGGCAGTCGAAACTGAACGTGAATGTGGTGCAGTATTCCACCAATATTCTGCTGAATGTCAATCTGGTCGGCATGGGGGTTGGCTGGAGTCTGGTACCAGCCTATGTGATTCCTTTACTCGGCGATAATATTGTGGTGAAGAAAACGCTGGAACCTTTACCGATGATTGCTCTCTATGTCAGTTACCGTAAAAATAACCAGCATCCTGCGATTGAACTGATTCTGAAAGTGCTCAAAGAAAAGTTTTGTGTAGACCTTTTTAAGTAAACTATTGATTTTCCATAAATGAAATGTGCTACAGAAATGATCTGTAGCACATGCTTTTTAATCGCAGAGGAAAATCGCTTTATACTGAAATTCAAAAAATAAGAAATCGGTTGAAGCAGAATGATGAAGCTCTATAACAACCCTCAGTCACGCGGCATGACCTTGCTGCCTATCCTTAAAGAACTACAGATTGAAGACCAGCTTGAGCAGGTGGAAGTTCCTTTTAAAGATATGCATCAACCTGAATATCTTCAGATCAATCCGATGGGTAAAGTTCCCTGTCTGGTTGATCAAGGCGTCGTAATTTCAGAAATGGCGGCTATTATCATCTATCTGGCAGATAAGTATCAGGACAAAGGATTGGCACCCGCTTTAGATGATCCCAAGCGTGGTACTTATTTAAAATGGATTTTCTTCTGTCATGGGCCACTGACTGAATATATTGATGTAAAAAATTTACAAGTATCTCAAGAACAGATTGAAAAGGTCCGAACCAGTTTAAGTTTTGGTAACGAAGCCGCGGTATTTGATTTTTTTAAACGAGGTTTGTCGCAGGCCAAGCCTTATCTTTTAGGTGAAAAAGTTTCTGCTGCAGATCTATATGTGGCCTATTGTCTGATCTTCGCAATTAGTACCAAAATTTTGCCGCCGTTGGAAGAATTTAAACCTTTCCTACAGCAAATGGCACGTCGTGATTCTCTCAAAGATATTTCATGGTTTGAGCAATACCGAACTTAGCTTCTATGTTCATCTATAAATAAAAACCACGCCGTAGCGTGGTTTTTTTGACTGAGGTCAATTATTTGACATGGAGCTTGTTAAATAGCGCCTGACTTGTGCTTTCTATAGATTGAGGAATCGCTAAGGCTGCCACGAAGCGGTCTGGACGCAGGATGACGATAGAGTCCTTGGTCTTGCCGAACCAGGTACGAATGTCCGTACCGATATCACCAATGGTGATCACATCTTCGTATTGCTTACGATGTTGATTAGACAATTGAACTGTAGGAATAACCTGGATAAATTTTACGCCAAGTTTTTTCCACTGTTGTATCGTTTGCTTGCTTAAGCCCCATTTCGGATCCACCCCCCAGGCAATGATGGCAAAGTCATTGCCAATCACTTCATCCAGCAATACAGTTTCATCAGACTCCAGTTTCACCTGCGGCTGAATGAACATCTTGCCGACTGGAGAGTCTTTCTGAGTATTGGCCAGCAGGGCACCATCATGATACTTCGGCATAGGCTTAAAGCGCATTTCCAGCAGGTACTGTTTGATTGGCTTGATATAGTTCAATGCGTAAGCAATACCGTCACGAACAAAGCCTTGCCATTTTTTTGGTGGAGCAAGGACGTGGCCTGCCATGACTGAAAGATCGATCATCGCCTTGGCATGATCCTTACGTTCTACCTGGTAAGAGTCCAGTAATTCATGGCTTGCTTTACCCTGGATCACCAATGCAACTTTCCAGGCCAGGTTAAAGGCATCACGCATACCGCTGTTATAGCCTTGGCCTTGCCATACCGGCATGATGTGCGCAGCATCACCAGCAAGCAGGATACGGTCAGCACGGAATTTATCTGCAATACGTGCATTGTGGGTATAGACACGTTGACGAATTACTTCGATTCCATCGGTATTCGGTAAAACTTTAGACAGCAGCTTGGCAATATTTTCCGGTTTACTGAGTTCTTCCTGAGTTTCGCCTGGCATAACCATGAATTCGAAGCGGCGAATGCCATGCGGCAGGGCAGCTGATACATAAGGACGCACCGGGTCACAGCATAGATAAATATGTGGGGTTGCCAATGGGTCATTATCGATATCAATCACGATCCACTGATTTGGTGCAGTTTCACCTTCAAATGGAATATTCAGCGTACGGCGTACATAAGAGTTTCCACCATCACAAGCAATCAGATATTGAGCATGTACAACTTCCGCGCCACCGTCTTTAGTTTGAACATTTAAAGTTACACCCTCAGCATCCTGGCTGAAATGTGCCAGATGGCGAGAGAAAAGTACTTCAGTTTTTTTATATTGTTTGAGGCCTTCTAGCAGAACATTATCTACTTGAGGTTGAATGAAAGCATTACGGCGGGAGAAACCAAATTCACGAGTCAGTGGCTGAATGTCTGCGAAGCAACGGCCTTTGGGTGTCAGGAAGCGCATGGCATGATTCGGGGTAGTATGCGGCAAGACCTGATCAACCAGTCCCAAAGATTGAATGGTACGCAAGGATTCATCATCAATGCCGATGGCACGCGGATAATCGATCAGACTATCTAGCTGTTCAACTAAGGTGACTTGTATACCCTGTTTGCTTAAATAGTTGGCAATCGTTAAGCCTACTGGGCCAGCCCCCAAAATCGCCACTTCAGTGGTGTAATTTGTATTGCTCATCGCGAATGTCCATTCCATCAATTCAGGATTGAGACTATTAAGGAACAATCAATAGCGCTAAACAAGCTAGTCCATAGTAGGTCATGTCTATCAAAAAGATTTAGTTGAAAAGAATTTTATTTTAATAAGTTATTGATAATAAATAATAATATTTAAATTTATTCATAAGATGAATGAATCCTATGATCATTTCTGGCTATAGTGAATAGCCTATAAGGTATAAAAAAGCTGAATCACGCAGTTGCATGATTCAGCCTTAGTCTACATCCGGCAGCATAGGTTGAACCTACTGGAGATTTACTATACCAGATGTTGCTTTAAACCTGATTAGCGAGTCGATGTCGACTTAGTCGTTTTTTTACCATCTTTGTCTTCTGTAGCAGCTTCAGACGCAGCAGGCTGGTCAGCAGGTCCAGCTGTGGTTACATTTGGATTTGGGTTATTCGTTGCAGGAAGTTCCTGAGTTGTCACAGTGACTTTCTGTTCCTCAGTGGTCTTCGTGTCAGTGGTGTTGTTTGCTGCAAAACTGGTAGCTGCGGCTGCAGTAAGCGTTGTTGCAAGTAAGATTTGTGCATATTTCATGTTGAGCATCCTTTTTATTACATTTATAAACTGCCGAATGACCATCACATCAATCCGGCAGGAATTCATCCTAAGCATGAAAATTTTATGGAGCAAAGCAATTAACAAAAGCCGCACGAAGCTGTTAACCAAGCAAATACAATCATTGTAAATTTGTTTTCTTCTGTTAAATGTATAGGAAATTGTTAGCTGGAAATGTGTGTAAATATTTCAAATATAGCGTTTAAGTGAACTAGTTAACGGTTAAAAAGTACTTACTACAGACTGTTATTTTTATTTGAACCGAGATAAATAGAATCTAATCATCCAAGAATGAACATTTTTGCAAGAGTCCAGTGTTCTATAATAGTCAGGTTTACTCATTCTAATTCTATCTTTGAGAGAGAATCAATTTTGAAAGTTCTTGCCGCTCAGCAGCCTATTCCTGTACACATCATTTCCGGATTCTTGGGTGCTGGTAAAACCACTTTATTAAAATATTTACTGAGCCAGAAACCGGAGCAAGAAGTCTGGGCTGTGCTGATGAATGAATTTGGTCAGATTGGCGTTGACCAGCAGTTATTACCTCAGGATCAGGGCTATGCAGTAAAAGAATTGCTGGGTGGCTGTTTATGTTGTAGCAGTCAGTTGCCGATGCAGATTGCTTTATCCCGGCTATTGTCAGAAACCAAACCGGACCGACTGTTTATTGAGCCTACAGGACTCGGACATCCCGGGCAACTGCTGGAACAGCTCACCGAACCGCATTGGCAAAGCCATTTAAAGATGCAATTTTTGGTCACGGTAGTCGATGGCTCACGTTTACATGATCGGGACTGGACGCATCAGAACCTGTATGCGGATCAGCTGAAAGTTGCCAATATCGTGGTTATTTCCCATGCTGATTTGATGACTGAAACTGATCATGCTGCTTTAACTGAACTCAAGTCTGAGTATCAGCCATATGCCCAGCACTGGCTGATGATAGAAAACGGACAGCTGGATATTGAGCAAATCAAACAGGATTATCAGGGTACTTCACGTCAGATTCAGCCACTGCTCAAGCAACAGCGCCAAGTGTTGGGAGAGGTGCCGGCTGTCGTACATCAGTTGCCTTATCATTATGTTGAAAGTGCACAAGGCTATCAGGTGGCAGGTTGGAAATTGCCAAAACGCTGGCAGTTTGATTTTTATGATCTGCTGGATCTGCTTTGTG
This sequence comes from Acinetobacter sp. YH12137, assembly GCF_013418535.1. Taxonomy (NCBI): domain Bacteria; kingdom Pseudomonadati; phylum Pseudomonadota; class Gammaproteobacteria; order Moraxellales; family Moraxellaceae; genus Acinetobacter; species Acinetobacter sp. YH12137. The sequence continues at coordinate 56,556 of NZ_VPBW01000001.1, forward strand.
AGCAGCAGGATTGGCTCAGAATCAAAGGGATTTTTAATACCAATCAGGGCTGGAAAAGCTTTAATTTCAATCCTGATCAGTTTAATTATCAGTCTGCCGAAGAAGGCATTGATAACCGGGTAGAAGTGATTTACCAGACCTCACGTGACTGGCTGGAATTTGAAACCGCCTTAATGCAATGCCGGATTGTTCAGGAAAAATCACTTCGAATCTGCGTGTTGAAAATAGCTGGATAAGATGAAATCTGTTCAGCAAAAATGCAATAAATCTTATATGCTAGGCGCCAAATTTGAGGATTGTATTATGGCGTTAAAAGCGACAATTTATAAGGCAGATTTGAACGTTGCCGATATGGATACCCATCGTTATGAAGACTATCAGTTGACGATGGCGCTGCATCCTTCGGAAACCATTGAACGTCTGATGGTACGTGTTTTGGCTTATGCACGTTTTGCTGGCGAGGCGCTTGAATTTACCAAGGATCTGTTTGAGACTGATGAGCCAGCGCTGTGGGAAAAAGACCTGACTGGCCAATTATTGAAATGGATCGAAGTGGGTTGTCCTGACGAAGATAAAGTCAAAAAAGCCAGCGCACGTTGCAAACAGGTCGCAGTAGTTGCTTATGGTTCTTCAGTTGATGAATGGTATAAACGTAATTCCAAACTGAAAACGCTGTCGAATGTTGAGGTCTGGAAAATTTCAACTGCCAGCACTGAAGCGGTACAACAGTTATGTGAACGTACCATGCAGCTGCAACTAAATGTTATGGATGGTGAGTGGACCTTGATCGGTGATCAGGCCCAAGCTGTAATTGAATGGGAACAGTTACAATAACAGCCAATAAGGATGCAAGTCTCGGCTTGTATCCTGATTCAGAAATTGCGTATACCTGACAATAATAAAAATGAAACAGGGATAAATATATGCATCCGGATCTTTATCGTTTGCTCATTGCCCTCGGTATTGGTGCAATTATTGGTGCAGAACGCGAATATCGCAGTAAGTCTGCCGGTTTGCGGACTATGATCATGGTCAGTCTGAGTTCCTGCTTGTTCACGATTATGTCAATCAAAATTGGTCTGGATAGTCAGGATCGGATTGCAGCCAATATCCTTACTGGCTTGGGCTTTGTTGGTGCGGGAGTTATCTTTAAAGATGAAAACCGGATTTCAGGCATTACGACAGCGACAACCATCTGGATGACAGCAGCACTGGGCATGGCAGCTGGCGCGGGTTATGAATGGCTGAGTCTGTTTGCTACTTTTATTGTATTAATCGTGCTGATTTTTCTGATCTATGTCCAAGAGGGAATAGAAACTTTAAGTCAGGCACGAACCTACCGAATTATCTGTCCTTATCAACGTAAAACCTTAGAGCAATACGAAGAATTATTTAAAACTTATAATATGAAAGTCGTTCGCAGTGTGCAGCATAAAACGGAACACCGTATTAGTGGACGCTGGATTTTAATTGGCTCCGCCGAAAATCATAAAAAATTGACTAACTATTTACTGAATGATTCAAATATCCAGGAACTAAGCTTTTAATCCTTTAAGCCTCAAAGCTAAAGGAATTCTGTCTAATCCCGTTTATACTATGCGTATTTGCCAGAGAAAGGATATTGGTCATGACCAAAGAGCTAGAAATTATTGATTTGAAAGTGGGTGAAGGTAAAGAAGCGGTTAAGGGCGCGCTTATTACGACTCACTATACTGGCTGGCTAGAAGATGGCACCAAGTTTGACTCATCACTGGATCGTGGTAACTATTTTGAAACCGTGATTGGCACTGGCCGTGTGATCAAGGGCTGGGATCAAGGGATTATCGGTATGAAAGTGGGCGGTAAGCGTAAACTAATTGTGCCTGCTCATTTGGCTTATGGTGAACGTAAAATTGGAAATATTATCCCGGCCAATTCAAACCTGATTTTTGAAATCGAACTGTATGATGTTAAAACACGTGATTAATTCACTGCAATAAGCTTCATTCACTGTCATGAATGAATGCTGATCGGGTGAAGTCATAGCTAGATGGACTTCATCCGATGAACTACAAAAAAAGCTTTGCACTCCCTGCTATTCGACGTAGATTATAAGAAGAATAAAGCACTTTTCAGGAAAATACTGTCTTTGCAAAACGTGATAAGGAATGTCTATTCTGTAATATTGATTTGGAGTATTAGCTGGGTCCTATTAGTGATGATTCCAGTTTTCGCCCAGGCATCTCTTGAATCTTCCTCTGTCACGCAGCACAGTCAACCGCATATTTCCGAAATTCACTTTACTGAAGATTATAGTAGCCAATTGCCCCAAAATTGGCAGTTTTATCCAAACCAGTTTATTACTGAACCAAGTTCCGTACTTACTCCGCAAGAGGTTCAATTACCCGCTTCATTTAAAGACCTGACCGGTTCAAATATTGGCTATGGAACCTTTATCGGACATTTCAAAATTCCATCAGAATTTATCGGACGTCGGATCGCCGTGCATATTCCGGCTGAATATGGTGCCTATCGAATCTATATCGATGGAAAATTTATTCTGCGGCATGGGGAAATTGCGAAAACAGCGGAAGAGCAGAGAAATGAAAGGGCTCCTCGAATCGGTTATTTTGTTCCTGAGAGTGAATATTTCACTATGAGTATTCAGGCCTCAAACTATACCCATCTGCATGGCGGGATTGAACAGCCTATACGCATTGGAACAGCCGGAACTATTAACCGTCAGTATCAGCAGCTTATGATGAGCATCAGTATAGTCTGTGGACTGGTGCTGGGGGTCGGTTTTTTTACGATTCTTTTTTCAATGTTTAGGGGATCAACAGAACGCAATAGCAAAAGTATTTTTATCTTTGGCTTGTTCATTATTTTTCTGGCCCTGCATAACTTTTTTGCAGCGCCGTATGCCTATTCGATCGTGACTAAGCTCGGTTGGCTATGGGGAACACGCCTGGAATATCTGTTCACTTTCCTGGCGATTCTATTTTTCCTCAGTTATATGTACCTGTTTAATCAGCGCTATTTGCATCGATTTATTTATAGTGTTGCCGCAGGACTTTTACTACTGAACTGTGTCGTAACCCTGTTGACCGATCCGGAAACTTTTCAACGTCTGGCCTTGTATAGTGCGATTTTCGGGATAGTCGTGGTGGTCAATTTTATCTATGGCTTTTATCAGACTTTACATCATAAAGACAATTATTCGCGCTTGACTCTCTATGCGGTCATTTTTCTATGCCTGACCTTTATAAATGACTATTTATTGCTGATCAATGTGATTGAAAGTGTGCATCTGTCTTTTATCTCGACCAGTCTGTATGCCGTGATCATTATGTTTCAGCAGTCGCAAAATTATGCCCATCAAACCTATGCGACAGAGCAGTTGAATATGAATCTGAAAGAGTTAAATAATTCACTCGATCAGAAAGTCAAAGCACGTACCGAGCAATTACGTGAACTGAATGCCAAACTCGAACATCAGGTGAATATTGATGCTTTGACGGGTGCCTTTAACCGCCGTGCTTTAAATGACCAAATCCAGCAGCAGTTTTTATACTGTCAGCAACATCCACACAGTACACTGATTTTTGCCATGCTCGATGTCGACTATTTTAAAAACTACAATGATTATTATGGGCACTTAAAAGGAGATGAAATTTTACAGAATCTGGTCAAGGTCATTCAGACGGTACTCCCCGAATCCGCGTATTTAGCCCGTTATGGTGGAGAAGAATTTGCGATTCTACTCACTGATGTACCTGTCCAGGCAGCATTTCAATCTCTGGAAAAAGTCTTAATCAAGATTCGCGAACAGCAATTTGAACATTTAAATCGCACAGATGATAAATCCTATGTCACGGTCAGTATGGGCATTTCCTGGATGGATCAAACACATCTCTATCCAGATATTCATGCACTGATGAAAGCGGCAGATGTACAGTTATATGCGGCTAAGCAGGCAGGGCGAGATCAACTTAAAATGACATAAAAAAGTTTTAATTTTAAAAAGCGTATTTATATAAATGATAATTTTCTTCATTTTCCGATTGAGGATTCGGTGAGAAAAATCCATTTTTTTGATAATAACTTAAAGCTGTTTGAGTCGATTGGACTTTAATTTTATGAATATTTTTACGCACCAAGGATTTGTGCATCTGATCAAAAAGCTGGGTGCCAAATCCGAGTCGCTGGAAACGTGCAGCCACATAGTGCATCAGGATTTCTCCAGTGTCACTGACCAGCAAAAAGCCGACAATCTGATCATTTAAAATATACACCCAGCAGTCGTTATAAAGCATTTCCACAATCAGCTGGGCGTGATTAAACTGCTCCAGCCAGCGCTGGATCACGCTGTCTTCACGTTGATGATCCAAAATACAGGATTGAATACTATCGTGGATGACCTGAATTATTTGAGGTATATCTTGAATCTTCCCTTCACGAATCATAATTTTATTCATTTACTCGACCATAAAGAGGGACCTTTTATTTGAAGGAAAATGCTCAGAAAAACAAATACCAATCGTGTAGCTTTTTGAGTGCATTTGCTAAAGAACCGAGAGTTGATGATCGATTCTGTAGTGATTTGTCTGATTTATTTATCTTGATCAATATTGGCCTTCTGGTTTAATTCTAATTTTTAACAAGATTCTAGATTTTCATTTCAAATTAAATACTGGGAAATAAGACTCAACCGAAGAAAAAATCCGAAAAGATCTAAAAAAAAACCCTCATGTTTGCTGTACAAAAAATAGACTTGTGTTAAGTTGAAAGAAGATCGCCAAATCAAGAATTGGCAGACCGTGATAAAAATAAAATTAACCACACGAGATGATCAATGATTCTTAAATTCCTGATTTTTTCATGTCTAGCCCTAATAATTTATGCGACCTGGTTTATCGGCATGAAAATCTATAAAACCCAGCGTTATGTAAAGAGTAAACGTGTCGAAAAAAAGGACCCGATTTCCAGCAGTACTGAAGAGAGTCAATCTGAGTCTCAGGAAACATTGCATGTGGTCGATGCCTATGAGCTGGAACTGTTTGATGACGTGGCGCAATTATTTTTCCAGCATCAGGTTCAGATTCAGGACCGCAATGAAGCAGAGCAGTTACAGCAGGAACTGCTCCGTAAGATGCCGATGCATACCGGTACACAAATCCGTCAGATGGATTTAGGCGAATGGTCAATTTTCTGGAATTTTTATGACCAGTCACTGGAATATTATGTCGGCCGTTATGGGGTATTTTATGCCCATGTCGACCGTTTCAGCGAGGAACACCGTCAGGAAATCAGAACCGATATTCAACAGGCACGTTATGCTTAAGCAGCTAAATGCTTAAATACTCTAGAGACTGAGATCAAGCTGCATATTTGAGTTGATGCAATTCGCTGAACTTGGCGAGCACTTCATCCCAGAGCTGTTCTGCGCGCTGACGGAAATAACCCATATGTCCCATATGCTTGATTCCATAATCAGCTGCCTGAATATTGATATAATGCAACGGAGCCTGACGATAATGTTGCATAAAAGCCTGTCTGGATTCAGGTAAGGCCCAGGCATCATCAAGCGCGGCTACGGCATAAATAGGTGTTTTTACCGCGGCATAATGGGTATGCAGGTCTTTCAATTCAGGATCGGCAAAGAAATAGGTCGGATTTTTACACCATTTTCGCCACTGACGATAAACATCACGTGGCAAGTCAGCGCCCATATTTAAACGGCTCCATGGCAAATAGCCTGTCACTGCCACCATCGGTGGAAAAACAATATTCCAGATTACCTGAACCTTGATTCTTTCAGTTAAAGGCATATAACCATGCCAGCCAGCACCAGTGCCAAAGCAGTACATTGCTTCAATACGATCATGATATTTGCTTAATCCCAAAGCCTGTCCGCCATAGGAATGGCCAATCATATAAATATCCAGACCGGTTTGGCTGAGATAATCAATCGCAGCGCTGAGATCATATTGTCCCCAGTCCAGATAGGACATCTTAAAATTCTTTAACCGTTTAGGTGCAGAATCAGCCACCCCGCGATAATCAAAAGTCAGTACCTGAAAACCTGCATGTGCTGCATAATCGGCAAAGCGCCGGTAAAAAGCTTGGGGAACACCTGTCGCACAGGCGATGACAATATTGGCTTTGGCATATTCACTGCGGTAAAGCTTGCCGGTTAAGGTATAGCCATCTTCTGCCAGAAACTGCACGGTTTCAACCTGAACTTTTCCTTGTTGCATACTGGATATCCTTATACGTGGATTGAATCAGGGGAGGTGAATCTATATTATTTTTAATCTGATCTAAGCCATGATGTCAAAACTCACGAGTCGTAAATGACATCTATGCTTACCTATATGGCATGTAATCGCCTCATACAAAAGGAAGGGCTGCCTCATGCTGATTGATTTTCATCAGGCACAATTACAGAAATTTATGGCTTTAGCGACTCAGGTTGAAGCTGAACCGGAACACTATTTACAGTTTGATTCCGTTTCTGATTTTTATAAGGCCAGCTGGTTAAAGAAATTTCCTGCGGGTACGGTCTGGTATGCTTCCGGCCTAGATGATGGGGCAGAAGAATTTCATGCGGTCATTGAGTATCGTGAAGTTCAGCTTTTACTCAGCTGTGGACCCTGTATATCTGCAAAAATTGCCTGGAAACATTGACCTCAATGCCAATTTTTCTCAATAAAAAAATAATGACAGCCGATGTAAAATTGACTTAAATAGCTTATCTTCTCTGTCAGATGATTCATTTGACTTAATTTGAGTCCATAACCCCTAATAAAAATAAGGAAAATAGATATGGCCCACCAGTTTACCGTAAATGCAATTATTCGCGGTGTTTCGATTGATGAGTTTAAACGTCTGGCAAATGACATCAGTTTGCATGAAGCGGTTTGTCATCGGATCCCTGCTCAAAATATGGAAATTCTGGTTTCAGAAAAGCAGGGACACCTGTATACCCTGAAACGTGCCTACAATCTGGATGTCAAAATCCCAGATATTGCCAAAAAACTGCTAAAAGATGCATTTCGCTTGCAACGTACCGATGTCAGCAATTTAGAAGAAATGACTTCTGTTGTGGAACTAGGTGCCAATCTGCCAATTGAAGCCAAATGTCAGCGTGCCGTTACAGGTGATGAACAGCAGATCCAGTTCCAGTTAAACTGGACGGTGAATGTGAAAGTGCCTTTGGTCGGTGGCATGCTGGAAAAACATGCCGAAGGTGAAATCCGTAAATTCAGTGAGATCGAGATCAGCATCGTGGAAGATGAGCTACGCAAGAATCTGAAGGCTTAAGCTCGTATTTTTACGCTTAGGAAAAGAGCCTTTGAGTCAGGCTCTTTTTTATTTTAGGCTGTTTTTTCAAATTTGCTGCGGTAAAGCAGGGCAGTGAATAGGGTCACTAGACACACAGTCCAGATATAGTACAGGGCACCAATATTGCTATATAGGCTCAACCATTGTACCAGTGGCAAGGTGATTCCACCTGCAATCGCATAGGCCAGATTATAGGAAAATGAAATTCCGCTGAAACGGATTTGTGCCGGGAACATTTTCACCATGCTATAGGACACCATGCCCACGGTTCCTGAGCTTAGACCGAGCAACATGTAAAGCATGAACACCGTTGACGCTTCAACATGACCCAGACTGTGATAAAAAATCCCGGCCATTGCCGCGACAAAAATAGAGCCAAGCAAAATCACTTTACCTGCACCGAAACGGTCAGCCAGCACACCCGCAATAATGCAACCGAGCATTTGCATCAGGATCGCAGCACTTTGCATTTTGAATGCATCAGCACGTTCGAAGCCAAAACTGGCCACCAGCAGATTCGGCATCGCCAGAATTAACACTACTACACAGCCGGTCAGGAACCAGGTAAATAACATCCCAATGCCTACAGCAGTTTTGTGGCTTAATAGTACCTGTTTGACTGGTAATTCTTTCGCCAGTTCTTTTTTCGCCTGCATGGCTTTAAAGACTGGAGTTTCTTTCAAATAACTGCGCAGGTACAGTGCCACAAAACCGAAAATCCCACCCAGAATGAAAGGAACGCGCCAAGCCCAGTCTTTGATTTCCGCTTCAGTGAACTGAAGTGAAATAAATAGCGACATTAGGGCACCAAGTAGAATCCCGAGCGATAGGCCGGCAGTCAGCAAACCATTGGCAATCCCAATTCGGCGTTCTGGCACATGCTCTGACACAAAGGTCCAGGCAGCCGGAATTTCACCGCCAATCGCAATACCTTGAATAACACGCATCAATAGCAGCAGTAATGGTGCAGCATAACCAATACTTTCAAAGGTTGGCATGATCCCGATCATGAGGGTCGGTAGCGCCATCAGCAAGATGGATAGACTGAATAGACGTTTACGACCGATCAGATCCCCAAAATGTGCCATCACCACACCACCTAGTGGGCGGAAGAAATAGCCTGCGGCAAAGATGCCATAGGTATTCAGCATGGCCCAAAATGGACTCAGGGTACTTGGAAAGAACAGTTCGGAAATTAGTTTGGCGTAGAACACATAAATGACAAAATCATAGAATTCCAGTGCGCCACCTAGGGACGATAGTCCGAGGGTGCGTTTATCAGCACGGCTCAGATAGGGTTGTGCATTCATGTGGTCGTTCCATTATTTAATATCCATGACTTGAATGCTGATTTTAAAGAAGGGTTATTTTCTTGAATAATCAATCTTTCTTTGTTTAATCTAAACTAAAAGTTATTAAAATTTGAACGAACGAAATTATTTGGAATATTTTGATTAATTATTTTCCTGTTAAGTGAAGTTTTTAAGGCAACCATAAGCTGGATTTCGACATACTACTTAAAACACAGCTTATCTTTTTTAGACGTATTTATTCATTTTAGTATGATGTTCATTCTGTAATTTTCCCTCTAAGATAGAGTTAAATGAAAAAAATACAGGATAGCGCGATGACAAATACCTTGGCGGTGGCACAGCAAGGTGAGGCCATTTTAACCTTAATTGCCAGTCCGGTCACACAAGCTGAATTTGACAATGACTGGTTGCGGCAATTTAATAGTGCCTTGATGGAAACCATGCAGCAACGTCAGGGTGTGGGCATTGCAGCACCGCAGGTTTATGTCTCTAAACGCATTATTATTGTCGCATCACGGCCCAATTTACGTTATCCAGACGCGCCGTATATGGAAGCTGTGACCATGATCAATCCGGAGATTATCAGTGCTTCAGCTACGCAAGTATTGGGTGAGGAAGGCTGTTTAAGTGTGCCCGAACAAAGAGGGAGAGTAGCTCGAGCAGAAGAGATTCAGGTACGTTATTTTACCTTAGAGGGAAATGAAATGGTTCAAGTGTTCAAAGGCTTTCCGGCACGAATTGTACAGCACGAAATTGATCACTTGAATGGAATTCTATTTGTAGAGAAGCTTGCAGAAGCATAATTACTTGGCTTGAATTGCGGTGCCATAAGCGAAGACTTCAACCATACCACCTTGCATGCCAAGTTCAGTCGTACTGAGACGGATTCCCATAATCTGGTCAGCACCCATTTTTTCTGCTTCCAGTTTTAATCGTACTATAGCTTCACGTCGTGCCCGTTCAACGACACTCTCATAACTGGTCAAACGGCCACCTAACATGTTTTGCACATTAGCAATCGCATATTTAAAGTAATCATGTGAAATCACCACATTGCTGCTGATCATATGGCCGGGGAATGTAGATTCGATGAAACGGCTATTATTGACCCGGATATAAGCCAAACGTTGTTCCTGTTCATCCAGATATTGCAGATGCTTGCGCTCGTTATAGCGACCAAAACCGAAACCCACGCTGAACAGAATGGCGAAAATGACAATCTGTATAATCAATCCGTCCATGCATTAGTTCGCCTGTGGAAATGGATCAGGCAGTTTAGGCATGACCGGATCAACGATGACTGCTGTGCCATAAACAAACAGTTCAGAAGCACCTTGGGCAATATTTGAGGTAGAAAAACGGATACCTACAATCGCATTGGCACCCATACTGCGAGCTTTTTCAATCATTCGGTTCATGGCTTCCTGACGGGATTCTTCCAGTAATTCGGTATAAGCGGTCAACTCGCCACCGACAATATTTTTCAGGCCGGCCAGCAAATCACGTCCAACATGCTTACTGCGCACAGTACTGCCATAGACCACATCGATTTGCTGGCGAATGGTATGTCCCGGTACAGATTCCAGATTGCTGAGTAACATTCATATCCCTAAATTAGAAAAAATACTTTGATTATTATTACACTTAAAATAGATAGTTTAGTCATTATAAATTTCTTCAGATGACTCAGGCAGCTGGGGTAAATACTTTGTTTGGATCACCCCTTGAGCTGACCAATAGGGAAGTTCAAGTTCAGTAATACCTTCTGCATAAGAAGCCAATTCATACAATGGATAGACAAATACAATTCCATTGGCATTGAAATAGAAATTATCACTTACTTCAAATGCATTTTGCTCAATATGATGTTGTTCAAGCCACTCACGATTATGTTCGTAAAGTTCAGTTTTGAGTTTTTCTTTGCTTGCAGGTGCCAAAATATCATTCAGGCTTAAACGCTGCTTGGTATTGAGATCAAAAATAACGTAGTCACTATGATGCATACCATGTGCAGCGCCTGCTGGGTAATATTCGGAAAAGTATGTAAAGTTTGCGATATTGTAATGCTGACCGATATAACGTACAGCAGTGGTACTGTAGTTGGTTGATGGCATTTCAGGATCAAGAGTGACCTCTACAGCAGGTGATTTGTCGAAAGCTTCAGCATGGTCTTTTTGTAAACGCTCCAAAAAATATTGGTTTAACCAATTTACATTCGTTTTCACTGTTTGCAGATGATATTTAGTGCAACTGGCAAACTCATCCTCACTGGCTGGATGGCATACTTCATTTTTACTGAGCTGTACACGTTCAGTTTTAGCCTTAATCAACGGTAAGCTTTCTTTTTCAGCGACGGTTTCCGCTGTTGGTTCAGGTTTTGAATCTACTGTATTTTTTTGTTGGCATGCGGTTAAGAAAATTGAACTTACCAAGGCAGATAACAATATTTTTTTCATCGATTTACATTTTATAAAGTGTTAAGTCTGATCCAATTGAGTATACAGATTTCTTGATTCAATAAAATATATCGGCTATTGGACCAACGTATAAAAAAGCCCACCGAAGTGAGCTTTTCTGAAAAAGAGATTAAGCTTATTTTGCCTGTTAGGCACGACGCTGTTCGGTCACAGACGGGCGATACGGTACGGTGTCTGAAGTGTTAACTTTCAAACCACCACCAAGACTCTTGTACAGCTCAACCTGGCTGTTCAGATTCGCCTGTTCAAGTAATAACAAACCTTGTTCTGCTGCATATGAAGCACGTTGTGCATCCAGTACAGTCAGATAGCTGTCAATACCGGCACGGAAACGTGCTAGAGACAGGCGGTAAGTCGTGTTAGTCGCATCAACCAGACGGCGTTGAGCAGCAATACGGTCACCAATATTCTGACGTACCGCCAGGGCATCATTCACTTCACGGAATGCAGTCTGAATGGATTTTTCATAATCTGACAGCGCAATTTGCTGATCTGTTTCAGAAATACGAATATTGGCCTGACGTGTACCCCAATCGAAAATTGGAATATCCAGACTTGGGCCTATAGACCACGCAAAACTGCCAGATTTGAACAGATCACCCAGATCCGCAGATGCAAAACCTGCAGAACCCGTCAGGCTGATGGTTGGGTACAGACGCGCACGGGCAGCACCAATATTGGCACCTGCCGCAGACAGACGATATTCAGCTGCACGTACATCCGGACGGTTAATCAGCAGATCACTTGGTAAACCTGCACCTAGTGCCGCATTAGAGGTAATGCGGGTAACACGTTGTGCCGGTAACAGGTTGGCCGGTACAGGTTGACCTACAAGCAGATTTAGCAGGTTTTGTGCCTGAGCCACCTGGGTGCGATAGTTGGCAACATCATTACGCGCAGTTTCAACAGAAATTTGCGCCTGACGTACTGGAAGTTCGCTATCGATCCCCACATCAAAACGTTTCTTGTTCAGGTTGTAAGATTCAAGCTGGGCTTTCAGCGTTTGCTCAGCCAGCGCCAGATTGGCATTGGCAAATGAGTAACTCAGCCATGCTTGGGCCACCTGACCGATCAGAGAAATCTGAGTCGCATCACGCGCACTTTGAGTCGCCAGATAAGTATCTAAAGCATTGTCACGCAAGCTACGCACACGACCCCAGAAATCTAGCTCAAATGCAGTTACGCCTAGACCGACATTATAAGTCGTCACAGCGCCACGGCTTTGCGGGTTGTTACTGCCAGTATCCTGACGTAACACGCTGCCGCTCGCACCAATGGTTGGCAGACGGTCATTTTCAGAAATCTGATAAGCCTGTTGGGCACGCTGAATGTTTAATGCGGCAGTACGCAAATCACGGTTATTGGTCAATGCCAAGTCCAGTACCTGTAACAGGCGCTGGTCAGCAAAGAATTCTTTATAACCCTGTTCTGCTACAGAAGTACCTGAAGCATTGGTATAACTGCTTGGGATATTCGCCTCTGCAACGGGCTCTGGGCCACGCATGCTTTGACATGCAGTCAAAGCAAGCGCGAGGGCAGATACCGCAATGCTACGACCTGTAATAGACCATATATTTTGCATTACGACTAGTACTCCTGATTTTGTTGTTTTGGTTTGTATTTAAAGATACTTCGAATCCACACGTAGAATACAGGAATAAAGAAGATACCTAAAAGCGTCGAACTGATTACACCACCGAGGACACCGTAACCGACAGAGTGCTGGCTACCCGCACCGGCACCTGAAGCAAGTGCTAGTGGAAGTACACCAAAACCGAAGGCAAGGGTGGTCATGATAATTGGACGTAAACGCATTTTTGCCGCATGCAAGGTTGCATCAAACAACTCTTCGCCCTGTTCCTGCAGCTCTTTGGCGAATTCCACAATCAAGATTGCGTTTTTCGCAGAAAGACCAATTACGGCAATAATCGCTACCTGGAAGTAGATGTTATTCGACAGGTTCGGGTCTTTAAACAGAATCATACCGCCAAAGGTCAATAACAATGCACCCACAATACCTAGCGGTACAACCAGAAGAACCGAGAATGGAATTGACCAGCTTTCATACAATGCAGCCAGACACAGGAACACGATCAACAGTGAAAGCGCGTACAAGAATGGTGCTTGTGCGCCAGACTCACGTTCTTCCAGAGACAGACCAGTCCATTCATAGTCGAAACCTTGCATGCCCATTTCAGGAAGCTTGGCAATGATTTCTTCCATTGCGCGCATTGCATCACCTGAGCTCACACCCGGTGCTGGTGTACCCTGAATGTTCATCGCAGATACGCCGTTATAGCGTTCCAGACGAGGCGAACCATAGGTCCATTCGCCGGTTGCGAATGCCGAGAACGGAACCATTTCGCCACGGTTGTTACGAACATACCACTGGTTCAGGTCTTCCGGCATCATACGAGAGCTGGCTTCACCCTGAACGTACACTTTTTTCACACGACCACGGTCAAGGAAGTCGTTAATGTACGAACCACCCCACGCCATGCTCATGGTGCTGTTAATTTCAGAAATGCTGACACCTAAAGCACCGGCTTGTGCATGATCGACAATCACACGGTACTGCGGGTTATCTTCCTGACCATTTGGACGAACACCTGCAAGACGTTTGTCTTGTGCAGCCAGACCCAGAACAGTATTACGCGCTGCTAAAAGTTGCTCATGGCTTTGACCACTTGCTGCTTTTAACTGCATGTTAAAGCCGGCAGACACACCCAGTTCAGGCATCGCTGGCAATTGTAATGGCATGATGTAAGACGCATCTTTCACAATCATGTTCAGTGCCATACCACGCTGGATAATTGCACCGACCTGTGATTCTGGTGTGGTACGTTCAGACCAGTCTTTCAGTTTGATAAATGCCAGACCAGCGTTTTGACCTACACCTGTGAATGAGAAACCAGCCACACTGAAGACAGATTGGACATGATCTTTTTCATTTTCCAGGAAGTAGCCTGTCATGGTATTGATGACTTTATCGGTACGTTCCAAGGTTGCATTTGGTGGCAACTGTACCAGCGTCATCACGACACCTTGGTCCTCATCAGGTAAGAATGAAGAAGGCAGTTTCTGGAAGATCAGCACAATAATCCCGATCACCACCGCATAGATGATACCGGAGAAAATCTTGTGGTGGGTCATACGATTGACACCGCCCTGATATTTCACAGAAACACGGTCAAAGCTATGGTTAAACCAGCGGAAGAAACGCGCAGCCGGGTTGTTGCTTTGCGGCTTGTTCGGATCATGCTGTTTCAGAATGGTCGCACACAGGGCAGGGGTAAAGGTTAAGGCCACCACCAGAGACAGAACCATTGCTGTGACCAGCGTGATTGAGAACTGGCGATAGATAACCCCTGTAGAACCACCAAAGAATGCCATTGGTACGAATACTGCAGACAGTACAGAGGTAATACCGATCAGCGCACCAGAGATCTGTTTCATCGACTTTGCAGTCGCGCTCACAGGATCAAGATGCTCTTCAGCCATGACACGTTCAACGTTTTCGACCACAACGATCGCATCATCGACCAGCAGACCAATCGCAAGAACCATCGCAAACATGGTCAAGGTGTTGATCGAGAAGCCGAAGATATTAATGATTGCAAAAGTACCTAATACAACCACTGGAACGGCCATGGTTGGAATAATCGTTGCACGCCAGTTCTGCAAGAACAGGAACATCACGATGAAGACCAGAATGACCGCTTCGATTAGGGTATGAACCACCGATTCAATCGATAACTGAATAAATGGTGTGGTATCAAATGCCAGGGTATCTACCATCCCTTGAGGATAGTTCGGACGTAACTGTTTTAAACGCTCTTCAACTGCTTCAGCGGTATCCAGCGCATTGGCACCGGTTGCAAGTTTAATCGCAACACCGCCAGCCGGTTTACCGTTGAATTTAGAATCAAACTGGTAGTTGTCTGCACCAAGTTCTACACGTGCGACATCGCCCAGACGGACTTGTGCACCTGAAGTAGTATTTTTCAGGAAGATGTTTTCGAACTGTTCAGGTGTTTGCAGCAGACTTTGCGCATTCACCGTCGCATTCAGTACCTGCCCTTCAATCTGTGGCGCACCACCTAATTGACCGACAGCCACCTGAGCGTTCTGGGTACGGATTGCCTGAGCCACATCACTTGGAGTCACTTGCAGGCTGGCCATTTTGGCAGGATCCAGCCAGATACGCATTGCATAAGAACCACCAAAGACCTGAACTTCACCAACCCCGGCCACACGGCTTAAAGGTTCAGAAATGTTTGAGTTCACATAGTCTTTAATGTCATCTGCAGTCAGGCTGCCATCAGGAGAATAGAAGGCTAATACCTGAAGGAAGCTGGCACCAGATTTGGTAACACGTACACCCTGACGTTGTACATCATCAGGTAAAAGTGCAGTCGCAGACTGTAACTTGTTTTGTACCTGTACCTGTGCGATATCAGGATCGACACCTTGTTCAAAGTTTAAGGCGATGGATGCCTGACCGTTACCGGCACTGTTTGAAGAAATATAACGCAAGCCATCCAGACCGTTCATCTGCTGCTCGATGATCTGTGTTACTGTATTTTCTACAGTCGCTGCAGATGCACCCGGATAAGTCGCAGAAATGGTGACTGTCGGTGGCGCGATCGTCGGATATTGAGCAATTGGCATTTTGCTGATGGTCAAAATACCCGCCAGCATAATTACCAATGCAATCACCCATGCAAAAATCGGGCGATGGATAAAGAATTGAGCCATGAACCATTACTCCTTATGCATTTGCAGCAGGTTTTTGTTCAGGTTGTTTCTTTGCATCATCTGCCTTTTTTGCATCTGCTGCAGGTTGCTGTGCAGCTGGTTGAGCAGCACCTTGTGGGGCAGCCGCTTGAGGTTGATAAGGTTTAGGCACCACTTGCTGTTCAGGTTTTACCTTAGCAATACCGTCAACAATCACTTTATCACCCGGATTCAAACCTTCGGTTACGATCCAGTTGCTGCCTTGAGTCCCGACTGTCGTTACTGGACGTGGAGTCACTTTATTATCAGCACCCACCAGCATCGCCATAGCCTGACCCGTAGGTGTACGGGTTAACGCTGCTTGTGGAATCAGGAAGGCATTTGGAATTTCGCCTTGTACGATTTGCGCTGTGGCAAACATACCTGGCAGAAGTAAATGGTTTTTGTTCGGGAATACTGCACGTAAAGTCACAGTACCTGTTTCAGGGTTCACGCTGGCATCCGAGAATGCAAGACGGCCTTCGACAGGGTAGATGCTGCCATCTTCAAGCTTTAACTTCACTTTGGTGTTGTTTGAGCTGTTGAGGTTGCCTTTGCTTAGCTGTTGACGCAGGCGCAGCAGTTCAGCACTGGATTGGTTGATATCTACATAGATTGGATCTAGGCGCTGAATCGTAACCAGTGGTTCTGTCTGATTTGCAGTCACTAACGCACCCGCCGTAATCGAAGAACGGTTAGTTTGACCAGAAATCGGTGCACGTACGGTTGAATAGCCCAGGTTGATTTCAGCATTACGTAAAGTTGCACGGTTGGCATTCAAATCAGCTTCAGCCAGTTTGACCTGTGCTGCGATGTCATCGTATTCCTGTTTAGAAATGGCATTGGTACCGACCAGTTGACGGTAACGGCCTTCTTTAACACGCAATACACCTAGATTCGCTTCAGCACGGGCAATCGCAGCACGAGCATTATCGACAGTAGTGCGATTAGTGCTTGAATCGATTTCATACAGTGCCTGACCTTCACGGACATAGCTACCTTCAGTGAATAAGCGTTTAAGCACCACACCACTGGCCTGTGGACGTACTTCAGAAATCTCAAATGCTGTTGTACGACCTGAGAGCTCTACAGACTGCTCGACACTTTGTGGCTGTGCAACAAGAATACCGACTTCAGTCGGTGGCATTTGCTGCTGAGCACCAGCTTGCTGGCCCTCTTTAGGATCTTTGCTACAACCAACAAGTGCAAGACTTGTTGCTAATGCGCAAGCAGTCAGGGCGGGTGCCCAAAGCTTTGCAGACATCATTGTTCCACCTCAATTGGATTCTTATCTAAATTTTTTTATTTGTGAGCCGTGCAATATCTGATCCAGACCATATACCACAACGAAATCCAAATAAAACTTATACTCCAGCCGGATATGACATCTGAAGGAAAATGTACGCCTAGGTAAACTCTTGAAATACCCATAATCAGCATCCATGCACCTGCACCCATCCAGATGATGGTATGTCGGGGATGTTGCCGATATATGAATATTGCCAGACAGCCGAGACAGGCTGCATAGACGCTATGGGCACTCGGGAAGGAGCTTCCATAGCTTTCAACCAGATGAAAAGACTCTGCTGGTCGAGGTCGGGCAATACTGAATTTTAAAAGCCAGCCTAGGAGAATTCCTCCGATAATTCCGATACATATAAAAATTACGCTTGCATACTTTTTATACCACAGTAGAAAAATACACCATAGTGTGGATAAAAATAATACAAATGGCATGCCACCTATCACTGATAAGGACTGATTAATTTGATTTAAAAATTCTGTGCGATAGCCGCTAATCCATTCTATTGCAAACACATCTAACTGGCTTAAAGTTGCAATATCAAGAAATAACACACTGAAAATTAAAAATAAAATTCCGACAATAAGTAACAAGTAATGCATGCCAAAAATCCTTGTCCTTTTAACCGTTATTCAACCGGTTAACTGTCTGCGCTAAAGTGTACTTGCCAGTACACTTTTTTTCAAGAGTGCGTATTTTATGCAAATTCCATTTTTTATTTATGGGATTTTGTACCTAAATGCCCAAATATTCTCGCAATTTTACAGTTTTGTGGATGTATGATTTTCGTCAATTTCAATGGTTTGCTTCGGCGGCCAGAAAAACTCACTTGGGCGAGTCAGGAAATGGGTCATGACCAGTTTGGCGAGCGGTTTCCACTGTTCGAAACGCACCCGTCGTGCGCGTAATGCCACAATAATGGTCAGGCTGAAACTTACAAAAAGGTTAGTCAGACCAATCAGCAGAACACCCAGGAAAGAGATGATAATGAGTCCAATATCTGGACCATTAATATTGATCAGTCCTTGGATAAAGTTGGCAGAGGCAAAGGCAATATGACGAATATCTAAAGGCAAGCCAAGAATGAAACCGATGGTACCCATACTGCCCAGCATAACCCCAAAAATAAAATTACCCGCCAGTGCACCCAGATTACGTTCAATATAATCGGCAAATCGATGTAAACGTTCTTGTCCCATCAGTTGCGACAGGCGCACATGAGCTCTCAGACGAGGACCAACCTTCCGATACACTGCCATATTATCGAAATAACCGGCTAATAGGCCTGACAGGAACAAACATACTCCAGCCACTGCTGCATGAGGAATCGCCAAAGAAGTAAATGGATTCAGGTCATATAAGGTTTTGGCTGCTTTGGCATGTGTCATTAATGGCTCATGTAGGGCAAATTCCCACATCAGGGCAATCAGTGCTGCAACCGGAATTGCGATGGAAATATTCCCAAGAATTGCGACAAACTGGGTCCGAATGATATTCACAATCAGTGCAGCCAGTTCAGCAATCTGGGCGGTTTTCGAACCCTTACGCTGTTGTACGGTAGAAGCGAGTGCAGCTGCAGTCATCGCCGGCTGTTTGGTTGCAACGGTGAAGTGCAGCACATGAATGAGCATAAAACCGAGCGAATAGTTCATGCTATAGCTAAAGGCCTGCATTAAAGGTGCCATCGTGACACGCGCCATTAAGACTTTCAGCGAAGCCATAAAGGCAATGATGACACCGGCACCGGCTGCCGATTTGTACATGGCCAGAAAGCCTTGCTTGTCGGTACTTACATAATGTTCACCGGTTTTACTGGCATTTTCAGTCACCTGTAAAGCCAGGAGTTCACTATTGGTAGTCAGTAAGGCACGCACACTGCGTTCACTATAAATTGCTTCGGTAATATCGGCGATAAACAGGCCAATGGATTGATAACGCAGGTCATCATCATCCAGCACCATATTCAGCAGGATTTCAATCCGTTCCAGACACTGTTCCAGTAAGGCCAGCATATAGGTCAGGCTGACACTGACCCCAATCCGTTTGGTAGAGCGGCGAATTTTGGCGACAACATCGTGACACTGCTCCAGCATGACCAGAGCTTGGGAAGCATCTGGCGGCGTAATCGCATCCACCAGTTCTACCGTGTTATAGCGTTTTTTATATTCCTGGATAAATTCAATGATCTCACGGTTTTGCACCAGAAAAGGTGATTCATATTCCATGAGCTCAGGCTGAGCATTAATAAATTCAGGATGCAGACCGATCCCACTCACCCGGTAGGACAGAATCGTTAGTGCTTTAATGATCTGATCTTTGATTCGGGTTTTTTCTACCTGATTAGAATGACCCTGATTTACAACAGCAAAAAGTCGCTGCCAGTCTGCTTCATCAAAATAATCCAGCCAGTATTTATCGGTACGCAAATAGAAAATTTTGCGGAACAATTCCTGAAGTTGTAGATGATCTGGAATCACCGGTAGGATATGCGCCCCGATCCGCTGATTCAGCTGATTCCAGAAACCATCCAGAGAAAGAATTCCGGTATCGGAAAACAGGCTGGCTTGTTTATAACGATTGATAACTCTTAAAGTGAAACTTTGTAAGGTTAAGACTGCATTGGGAGTGAGCAGTAAGGCCCGGATAAATACATTAAATTTTGTTTCGATTTCTTCTGTATTTCTGCTGTCTTCTGGGCGTATACGTTCTACAAGTTGGATGAGCAAATTCTCATCCAGCACCGCCTGTGGTTGTTCAAGCTGGTGCTGCATGCTTTGAAAAATATCAAGAAAATTAATATGCATAGGCGAGGTAAGCGGCTATTGAATCCGGTGAAGAGCCAGTTTGGCCAGATTAACGAGGGCCTGACGATACTCTGAATCGGGTAGTGCATTCAAGGCTTGAATTGCAATTTCTGTTTCTTCAGTTGCACGCTGGCGACAATAATCCAAGGCGCCAGAATCATTTACGATCTTGATGACTTCTGCCAAATGATCTGTTCCGCCCGTTGCAATACTGCGACGAATAATTTCATGTGATTCACCTGTAGTATTCTTCATGGCAGCAATCAATGGCAGGGTCGGTTTGCCTTCCATCAGGTCATCACCGATGTTTTTACCTAGGGTTTCAGCATCAGATGTATAGTCCAGAATGTCATCAATAATCTGGAAAGCATTACCGAAGTGACCGGCGAATTTACGTAACGGTTCACGGAACTCAGTCTTGTCGGAAAGAATAGCGGCACCTTCGGTCGCCAGTTCAAACAGGCGAGAAGTCTTGCCATGAATAATGCTCAAATAGGTTTCTTCTGAGGTTTCTGGCTGATGTTGCGATTGCAGTTGCAGAACTTCGCCTTCGGCAATTTCGCAGGTACCCGTAGAGAAGTCTTTGAGCAGGGTCATATTGTTAAGGTCGACCAACAAATCAAAGGCACGCGAAATTAGGAAATCACCCACTAGCACAGCTGTCTGATTGTTCCAGGTGGCATTAGCGGTTGGACGGCCACGGCGTAAGCCTGACTCATCCACAACATCATCATGAACTAGAGTTGCCGTATGCAACATTTCGATAATGGCGGCCAGTTTGCGATGTTGTTCCAGTTCTACGGCACCACAGGCTTTTGCTGCCAACAGGCACATGATTGGGCGCATACGCTTGCCGCCAGCTTCAACCACATGCTTGCTGACCGCCATCACCAGCGCTACTTTTGAGGTAATTCCTTCGTTAATGAATGTGTCCATCGCAGCAAAGTCGTTAGCAACAGGAGCGAGAATATCTTGCTTAAAGTCGATGGCCATGTGAAAGAAAACCTCTAGTTTGGTAAATCGCAGTGGGTAGTTTAACAATTTATAACATGAGTGAAAGCTAAGAAAAGCACAAACTCCACTAAAAATCAGCTTTTTATAGCACTTCTTTGAGTTTAGCCTAAATTTTGACATTTAAAAAATGAACAATATCTTTCCGCTAAAGTTTTTTTCTAAACATTCTCAGGCAGCTGGAAAACTCGGAATTGAGCAGCGTTTTTTGGTCAGTATATCCGGTATTAATCTTTGATTTTGAATGAATAATTTAATGATTTATAGGCTTTGTAATGGAGTTCATGATTATTTCCTTAAAATGGCTTGTTGTTTCTTATAATATCCCTTAAAATCTTTGCCCTTGTATAACCCCCAGTGGCGCGCGTTTTAAGATCGATATATTCCTTTATCGGCACGTCGACACGGGCATGTTTGGAGTACATTATGTACGCAGTAATCCAAAGCGGTGGTAAACAGCACCGTGTAGTTGAGGGTGAAACCCTTAAAGTTGAATTATTGAAAGCTGAAACTGGTTCAACAATTACGTTTGATGACGTACTTATGCTTGTAAACGGTGATAGCATTCAAATCGGTGCTCCAGTTGTAGCTGGCGCTAAAGTAACTGCAGAAGTAGTTAGCCATGGTCGTCACGACAAAATCCGCATCATCAAAATGCGTCGTCGTAAGCACTACCGTAAACAACAAGGTCACCGTCAATGGTTCACTGAGTTGAAAATTACTGGTATCTCAGGCTAATTACTAGGAGTAAATAGACATGGCAACTAAAAAAGCCGGTGGTTCGACTAAGAACGGTCGTGATTCGAATCCTAAGATGTTAGGTGTTAAAGTTTACGGTGGCCAAACTGTAACTGCAGGTAACATCATCGTTCGTCAACGTGGTACTGAATTCCACGCTGGTCAAAACGTAGGTATGGGCCGTGACCATACATTATTTGCTACTGCTGATGGCGTAGTAAAATTCGAAGTGAAAGGTCAATTTGGCCGTCGCTACGTATCTGTTGAAGCATAATTTGCTGAAATAGAAAAAAGACCCACAGTTTCTGTGGGTTTTTTTATGCATGAAGATTTATCGGCTTATAAAGCTGTGACAGCGAATGTAAATATCACTATTGAATCTTCATCATGATGAATAAAAACAGGAATTCTGCATTAATAACAATACAAAACTTCTTATTTTCTATCATCTTAGTTCGAGAAATTGGTTTAATATGAGCCATTAGATAAATAGCAATATGCAAATACAAAAAGGTGAGATTATGAGTATGCTTCGTAAAACTGTATGTGCCATAACAATCGGTACGGCGACACTGGCACCTGTCATGAGCACGACTGTATTTGCCGCAACTGCAGCGACGGAGCAGCAAGCTACTGCGAATCTGGTGAAACAGCTCAGCAATATCCGTAGCTTAACTGCAAATTTTGAACAAACGACTAAAGTCACGAATCCGAAAGCGACCCAGAAAAAAGGCTTGACCGCGCAGCACATGAACCAGACCTTTAAAGGTGTGATGAAAGTGGCACGTCCGGGTAAATTCTACTGGGAAACTTCTAGCCCGTCGAAACAGACTATTGCTACTACAGGTAAAACCGTATGGATCTATGATCCAGACTTGCAGCAAGCAGTGCGTCAGAGTCTAGACGACCAGGTGGCAAATACACCGGCGTTATTATTGTCCGGCAATACCAGCCAGATTATGCAATCTTATCGCGTAACTCAGCCGAATAAAGCTAAAACCTATTACACGCTTTATCCGAAAAATACCGATGGGGTGTTTGAAAGCCTGACTATTAGTTTTGGTGCGAACAAAGCGCCTAGCTTGATGATTTTGCAAGATTCCTTAGGCCAGACTACGAATATTAAATTTAGTAATGTCAAACTGAATACCACGATTCCGGCATCTACGTTTAACTTTACTCCGCCAAAGGGCACAGACATTATTGATCAGTAAGCATCAATACACCCTAAATAAAAAAGCAACCTTCGGGTTGCTTTTTTTTGTTCCTGATCGGGATGGATTTGGAGTCATTACAAGGTTGGCGTATATCTGGAAGTTCGGGCGTTTTAGAATAAACAAAAGTTGAGTCAATGAAATTGCAAAATTTTAGGAGCTCAGGATGAAAATGACTTCATGTAAAATAGGCTGGATCGGTTGTATCTTATGTCTGAATCTTGGGCTATTTGCCTGTCAGCCTCAAACCTCTTCAGTCACTACATCCGCGCAATCAGAAGACACGGGGCAAATTCAGTCCAAAACAATTCCGGTTAAAGATGCTAATCAGGTCGTGTGTGAAATCGAAGGTTGTGTGCGTTTTGATTTGCAGACTGTAGATACCAATATCAGCTGGATTGATCAGTATTTTATGGAGCGGATCCAGCGTACTGAGCCGGTCGCTTTTAGCAAAGTGACCAGTAATAAAATTAAAGCAAAGGATGAGCCGAAATTTATTGATCAGCGTTCCATTCAGGTGAGTTACCTGAATCAGCATGCTCATCTAGCTACTTTTATCTTCAAAACTACTCATCAGCCTGAACGTGCCCAGTCACAATCTCATAGTGAATATGTCAATCTAGATATAAAACAGAAGAAACGTCTAGCTCTTCATCAGGTTGTGCGCGGTAATACAGATGAAAAACTGAAACAGGCTCTATATCAAGCAAATAAAGACTGGCTAGATCGCTATCAAATCACCCAGCAGAAATTAGCATTGAGCGACAATTATTATTTTGACGGTCAGGGCTTGGTACTGGTTTATCCGGCAGGTGAGTTGAGTAAGCCAATCAGTGACATGGCAGAATTAAAAGTACCTTATACAGCATTAAGCGAGATCATCCGGCCTGAATATTTATCGCTTTTGCCTCAAACAAGCCTTTAAATATTGCGCTAATAAACTCCAGCCGGTAGGTCAGTCACTGTATTTTTTGACGTTAAGAGCTTACACTATAGCCAGTTTTTTTCTTATCCAAAGATTGGCTATGATCGACCCGAAATTACTTAGAAATAATATTGAGGCTGTAAATTTAGCCTTGGCAAAACGTGGTGTTCAACTGAATGTTGAGGAGTGGGCATCATTAGAAGCTCGACGTAAAGAGATTCAATCCAAAACTGAATCCTTGCAAGCTGAGCGTAATGCCGGTGCCAAGCAAGTGGGTCAGATCAAAAAAGCAGGTGGCGATGCCTCTGAAATTATGGCACGCATGTCTGCGATTGGTGATGAAATTAAGGCTGCTGAAGCTGCTCTGGCTGAACTGCAAGCTGAACTAGAAGAAAAATCACTGTCTATTCCAAACCTTCCAGATGAATCTGTACCTGAAGGTAAAGATGAAAATGACAACGTGGAAGTCCTGAAATGGGGTACACCACGCGAATTTGATTTTGAAATCAAAGACCATACTGACCTGGGCGAAATGATGGGCGGTCTGGAATTTGAAACTGCGACCAAACTGACCGGTTCACGTTTTAGTGTTCTGAAAGGTCCTTTAGCGCGTCTACAACGTGCCATCACTCAGTTCATGCTGGATACGCATACCACTAAAAATGGCTATACCGAAGCGTATGTTCCTTATTTGGTGAATGCAGACTCTCTACGCGGTACTGGTCAGTTACCGAAATTTGAAGAAGACCTGTTCAAGTTGCAAGGCGAGAAAGAATTCTATTTAATTCCAACGGCTGAAGTACCTGTAACTAACTTCGTGCGTGATGAAATCATCGATGCCGACCGTCTGCCACTGAAATATGCAGCACATACTCCATGTTTCCGTAGTGAAGCCGGTTCTTATGGCCGTGATACCCGTGGTCTGATCCGTCAGCACCAGTTCGACAAAGTTGAGATGGTTCAGATCGTGAAACCTGAAGACTCTATGCAGGCACTGGAAGAGTTGACTGGTCATGCAGAAGGTATTTTGCAGGCATTAGGTCTGCCATACCGTAAAATCATTCTGTGTGGCGGTGATATGGGCTTTGGTGCATGCAAAACCTATGACCTTGAAGTCTGGGTGCCAAGTCAAAATACGTATCGTGAAATTTCATCTTGCTCAAATATGTGGGACTTTCAGGCACGCCGTATGAAAGCGCGTTACCGTGCTGACCAGAAAAAAACTGAATTCGTGCATACGTTGAATGGTTCAGGCTTGGCTGTAGGTCGTACTTTACTGGCGGTCATGGAAAACTATCAACGTGCTGATGGTTCAATTGAGATCCCTGAAGTACTGCGTCCGTATATGGGTGGTGCAACTTACATCAACTAAATGTCGGTGTATGCACCAAAATGTGCATGAAAATTGCTTAGACAGTCAGATTTAAAACTTTTTGAGGCATTTTGTGGATATCTTTCCAATCTCGTTAAAGTTGCAACAGCAACCTTGTCTGATTGTCGGTGGTGGACATATTGCATACCGTAAAGCGGTATTGCTACAGAAAGCAGGGGCAGTCATTTCGGTGGTTGCACCTGAGATCGAAGCGAGTCTGCTTGAGATTGTTCAAGCGACCGCCGGTCAATATGTTCAGGCACCTTTCAATTCTGAAATTCCTCTACGTTCCTACCGTCTGGTGATTGCAGCGACCAATGATGCTGGAGTCAACCGTCAGGTGTTTGAAGACTGTGAAGCTGAAAATGTGCTGGTCAACAGTGTTGATGATCCACCACATTGCCGTTTCATGGTTCCAGCAATTATCGACCGTTCACCACTGATTATTTCAGTAGCCAGTAACGGTACTTCACCGGTATTGTCTCGTCAGATCCGCACTCAGCTCGAAGCTACCATTCCGCATGGTATGGGTAAACTGGCTGAGTTCTCTGGTAAATGGCGTAGTGCAGTTAAAGCCAAGATCACTAATCCCGATGAACGCCGTATCTTCTGGGAAGATTTATATGCCAGCCCTTTGAAAGAACAGGTATTTAATGACAATCTGGCTGAAGCTGACCGTCTGATTGAACAAGCCTTAAATGAATGGCAAAAGCCAAAAGGTGAAGTTTATCTGGTCGGTGCTGGACCGGGTGATCCAGAGTTATTGACGCTAAAAGCCTTACGTTTGATGCAACAAGCCGATGTGGTGATCTATGACCGTTTGGTCTCTGCACCAATTATGGATCTCTGTCGCCGTGATGCAGAGAAGATCTATGTCGGTAAGGCGCGGTCTAATCATGCAGTGCCACAAGAAGGAATTAATGCCTTACTGGTGAAATATGCCAGCGAAGGCAAGCGCGTTTGTCGTCTAAAAGGCGGTGATCCGTTTATCTTTGGTCGTGGCGGTGAAGAGATTGAAGAGCTGTTTGCTGCTGGCGTGGCCTTTCAGGTCGTGCCTGGCATTACTGCAGCTTCAGGCTGTTCAGCTTATGCTGGTATTCCGCTCACTCATCGTGATTATGCGCAAAGTGTGCGCTTCCTGACAGGTCATTTAAAAGAAGGTTCACCAGAGCTGCCTTGGAATGAACTGGTCTATGAAAACCAGACCTTAGTACTGTATATGGGACTGGTTGGACTGGAAAAAATCTGTGCCCAATTGATTGAGCATGGTCAGCGTCCAGATATGCCAGTAGCCCTAGTCTCAAAAGGCACCACACCAGAGCAAAAAGTCGTGGTGGGAACGCTCCAAGATATTGCATCGAAAGTGAATGAGCACCATATTCAGGCACCAACCTTGACCATTATTGGTGAAGTGGTGCGTTTACGTGAAAAATTGAAGTGGTCCTAAACGGCCATTGGACTCCCAAAAGTAGAGAAAAGCTGTGATCCATGTTGTTTTATATGAACCTGAAATTCCTGCCAATACAGGTAATATTATTCGCCTATGCGCAAATACGGGAGCACAGTTACATTTGGTCAAGCCACTTGGCTTTGAACTGGATGATAAAAAACTAAGACGTGCCGGTCTCGATTATCATGAATATGCCAATATGCAGATTTGGGAAAATATTGATGACTGTCTGGCCGATCTGGCTACTAAGGGCGTAGGTGTAGATGCAGTTTATCCGCTGACCACCAAAGGTTTTGAAACCCCGCATACCTCAGATCTAAATCGTTCTGTAGCCTTGTTGATGGGACCAGAAACTCGTGGCTTGCCAGAGCATGTACGTATGATGTTCCCGAAAGAGCATTGGATTCGTCTGCCAATGGCAGAGAATTCACGTAGCTTGAACTTGTCTAATGCGACTGCTGTGATTGTCTATGAAGCATGGCGTCAGCAGGGTTTTAAACCGCTTTAAGTTTATCGTACCAATTTAAAAAGCTGCCTAAGGGCAGCTTTTTTATTTTATGTAACAGATGTGGGTACATATTAGGTCTTTCAGGTAATCTTGTAGATAAGCTCTTGAGAATGTAGAAAAAAGGAACAAGATGTGAAAAAAGGATGGTTTTTAGCAGGCTGTAGTACGTTGTTGCTGGCCAGCATGATGACACAGGCTCAAGAAGCGCCACAGCAATTAGTATCATTACAAGATACAGTTCAGCCCATTACTCAGGAAGAAATCCGCCAAGGGCTGGCAGCGATGCAACAGCGCTTGAATAGCCGCATTGAGCAGTGGGGTAAAACCCTTAGCCGTGATGATTTCGAGTGGACTTGGCGTGGACGTCAGATGAAACCTGCCAAACGTCAGGAAGTTTGCGATATTTTTCAGGGCGTGGTGAATGAAATGTATCAAATGGCAGTGAAAAACAAGGCTCGGCTCAGTCCGGAAGATCAGAAACTATTATCCAATCGTGATCAGTGTATTGAAAAATTGGGCTTTCAAAATAACCGGGTAAATACCCAGATGGGCTTCGATTGTCGTCTGCAATAAGCTCAGTCTATTATCCAAGAAAATAAAAAAGGCGCATAAAGCGCCTTTTTTAGGTATGAACAATATCGATTATTCAAACTCGTTATGTTGTGGAGCAGGGTGCTTAAAGCCCTTGGTTTTATAACCCAGGTACAAAATACCGAACATCGCCCACCATAAACCGTATTTCAGTGCAGTTTCTTCAATTTCCAGCCACATCGCAAAGATGCTGATAAAACCAAGCATCGGGATGACCACAAAGCTGAAAATATCTTTTGCAGTTTTAGTACGACCATCACGCAGTGCATAACGGGAAATCACTGACAGGTTCACGAATGTAAACGCAGTCAAGGCACCGAAGCTAATCATTGAAATCACGATATCCAGATCCATGAAGCCAGCAGTTAAGGCCACTGCACCTACAATCAGAATGTTGTAGTTTGGTGTATAGCTTTTCGGACTGATATGACCAAAGATTTTCTTGTTGATCACGCCATCACGGCCCATGACATACATCAGACGAGATACACCTGCATGAGCAGAGATACCAGACGCCATTACGGTAATGATCGCAAAAGTCAGAACATAAGACTGAAACAGTGAGCCGCCTACAAGAAGCAGAATTTCTGGCTGAGTTTCAGCAATATTCTTGAAGTAAGAACCCGGTGTAGAAGGGAAGTACAGCTGCATGAAATAAGTGCTGATAATGAAAATCACACCAGCGATTAAAGCAGTCAAGAAAATCGCTTTAGGCAAGGTGTTTTCAGTATCTTTGGTTTCTTCTGCCAGAGAGCTTAAAGAGTCAAAACCGGTGAATGAGAAGCACAGTAAGGTCGCACCAGTAATCAGGGCGCCTACCGAAGTCAGTTCATTCCAGAACGGTTCAAGACTCCAAAGCTGGTAACGCTGTTCAGCTGTAATCGGACCATCAGCATTGAAACCGGCCTGCAGTTTGGTAAAGACCATCCAGGTAAAGATACCGATCACCAGTAACTGTACCAGTACGATCAAACTGTTAAAGTTTGCCACGAAGCGTGCACCGCGCAGGTTTACCCCGGTCATGAAGGCAGTCAGCACGATTACCCAGACCCAGTGGTTCACATCAGGAAACAGTGCTTCAAGATAGATCACTGCCAGGATGATGTTCACCATTGGTGATAACAGATAATCCAGCCAGGAAGACCAGCCCACCATGAAGCCAATATTCGGGTGAATCGATTTTTGGGCATAGGTATAGGCCGAACCCGAAGAAGGGTAGCGGCGAATCATGTGACCATAGCTGATCGATGTAAACAAAATTGCAATTAGGGCAATGATGTAAGAAGTAGGAACATGCAAATGACTTTCTTCAGATACCAAACCAAAAGTATCAAATAAGGTCATTGGTTGAATGTAAGCTAAACCAATAATAATGATGTGCCAGAGCCCTAGCGTTTTTTGCAGTTTAGCTGCCGATTGAGTCCCAGAGAAATTTGTCAACGGCGTTATCCTCTTAATCGTTGATCAAGGATCAGTCATATTTAATAAGGATCGTTTGAGACGAACGATCCCCCCTACAATTTTCTATAAAAGCGCGCCAATCTACTTTAAAATTACGGCTTTTACTAGCTATTTTTTGAATTTAGGCCTGCACGAAATGTGCCATTCGAAGCAAAAAACGGCGATTTCCTGCAAGATAAAAGCCCGATGTCTAAAAAAACATCAGGCTTAAATTTTTCGCTATATTGGCTTATTTTTCAGTAATTACCAAGCCTTTTTTAAGATAGATTTCAAATCTTCCAAACTGGCTTCTTTTGGGTTGTAAATGATGGAACCATCATTTAATGCTTTTTCAGCAACTTCATCCAGCTGTGCTTCAGAAATCTTACCTGTTTCACTTAATGTGCGCGGTAATTTGGTCAAGCTATAGATTCGATCACGCATGGTTAAAATTGTAGCAATGGTCTTGTCTGCACGTAAGTGTGCTGGTGTTTGTGCATAGATGTCTGCACCCGCCAATGGCAGCAGCAGCTCGGCAATCTTGTCGCCATTCACTTCCTTGTTGTATTCCAGTACATAAGGCAGGAACAGATTCATACATAGGCCATGCGGCAAATGCGCGACTGCACCTAGAGCATGTCCAAGGGAGTGCACCAGACCCACCATTGAATTGGAGAAGGCAATTCCGGCCATGGTAGAGGCCTGAGCCAGCTCCAGACGACCTTGGGCATCAGTTGGGTTGTCGAGTACGTTAAACAGGTTGGCACTGACCTTTTTCACGGCAGCTGTGGCATAGGCATCTGAAATTGGATTGGCTGCCATACAGGTGTAGGCTTCTACAGCATGTGTCATCGCATCCATGGCTGTCATGGCAGTCAGATGCGGTGGCAGGGTCTGAGTCATACGTGGATCCAGAATCGCTGCATGCGGCATCAGATAATAAGATGCAAATGGCATTTTCACATTCTTTTCGGTATCCGATACCACAGCAACCATGGTCACTTCAGAACCAGTACCAGAAGTCGTAGGAATTACGAAAAATGGCTTCAGCGGTTTAGGCAGGTTATGCGCACCAGAATATTTGAGTAAGTCGTCACCACCTTCAGAGACCAAAATATTGGTCGCTTTTGAGGTATCAATCACTGAACCGCCGCCAACAGCAATAATGGCATCGCAATCATGATCACGATAAAGCTGTGCTGCGCTGCGCACTGTAGCTAAACTGGAATCTGGCGGGACATCATCGAAAATCGCTGCAATTTTGGCATCGGTCGATTCAAAAGCAGCTTCAATCGGCGCCAGCAGGTTATTGGCACGTACACCTTTATCGGTAATGATCAGTGGACGTTTGGCACCTAAAGTGGCCAATTCAAAAGGAATGTGTTCTAACGCGGCATGACCAGCAATTACTTTGACTGGGCAGAAAAATTCATAATAAGGTTTTGCCATGTTATACACTCCGTTTCAAATAAGATTGAGCGACTTTTAAGTAGATGCTGCTCGCTTCCATGATTTTATCTTTGAGTCCCAGATTATTCGGGTATTCTTTTACTGCCAGTTGCGCCACCATTTTCGGCAAGATCAGCGCTTCCATTTTGTTCAGGCAACGTACCAGACGGATCGCATAGGAAATATCACCATCGGCAATCATGCGGTCATTGGCAAAGGCCTGAGACGTGCTTTCCTGAAAGGAAAACACCAGAAAGGCATGATGCAGATGCTTAAAGGTAATGGTCAGGTCTGGCTTGATATTGCTTTCTTTGACCAGTTCCAGCTGATGTTGTTCCGTGACCCGGGCAACGAAGGCCGGGCCATGTGGAAAAACATTCATTGAAAGCCTAAAATTGGCGGGAAACTGGGCAACTTCCTGTTTGATTTCTGGGTCTACCTGACTTGCCATAACCAAGCCACGACCAATGATATCCATCATCAGTTTGACATAGGCAAGCTGCAAAGCGGGTTTTACGGATTTTGTCGCAATCACGTGATGATCCCTATCTTGATATTATTGGTTTAGAGTAATTACTCTAATTTATTTATTATTAAAATGCAAAGGCTTTATCTTTGCTCGACGTTCACCTGCTTAAAGTAACCGCTGCTGTTTAAAGTTTCAATAATTTCAACACACAAGTCATTAAACTTTGGCGGGTTGCTGACGAGGTCATTAATTCGCACCATTTCCAGGCCTGCATAGCCGCACGGGTTGATGGTATGGAAACCAGTCAGGTCGCAATCAATATTTAAAGATAAGCCATGATAGCTACGGCCTTTACGGATTTTAAAGCCGAGAGAACCAATTTTACGTTCATTCACATAGACGCCCGGAGCATCGGGTTTGGCATAGGCTTCAATCTCATGCTTTTTAAGTAGTTCAATCATCAGGTTTTCGGCATAAGACACCAATGTACGGACATTCCAGCCCAGACGGTTCAGGTCAAACATAAAGTATGCGACGAGCTGACCAGGACCATGCCAAGTGACTTGACCACCACGGTCGGTTTGAATGACAGGAATATCAGTTGGAATCAGGATATGTTCCGGTTTACCGGCCTGACCTTGGGTCAGTACATCATGGTGCTGCAAAATCCATAACTCATCAGGCGTATTTTCATCACGGTTTTCCGTGAAGCTTTTCATTTCCAGAAAACGGTCTTCGTAGGGAGTCAGGTTATTATATTGACGGATAATCAGGGAGGGTTTTTGAACCGCAGCTGTCACAGTGTGCGTCCTTAGAAAATTAAATCATACTGCAAATAATTATAATGATTTCAGCAATAGATAGGGGAGAGATTCGTAGTAATTGTTGGTGAGCTAGTCACACACATAAAAAACACGCCCGAAAGCGTGTTTTTTAATTTGCCAAGGTTGGAGCAGAATAATCTTAAAGTGCAGTCTTGATTAGTGGGCAAGCTGCAAGATCAGCATATACGGCATGCACCTGTTCCAGTTCAAGGAAGCGTAGCTGAGCAGTGATCGAATGATATTTACCAGTACGGGATGGAGTGATGCTTACGCTATCGCCATCAAAGTCAGGAAAATGTTTGGTGAAAATCTCAACGACCGCATTCAGCAGTTCTTCACCTGCAAGGCCAATGAGTTTGATTGGGTAATCCATTGGAAAAACCCAAAGATCTTCGCGGAGTTCACGAGATGGTGTACGGTCTAACATGTAGTCCCCCTATTCGAAACGCCTGCATAGCGCAGGCGTTTGGGTGTATTGCAATACAAAATGGAGACGAGAGATGAAATTTCAAGTCTCCAAAATTGTATCAAATCTTAATCATTTTCCAGGAATGAACGCAGGTGTTCAGAACGGGAAGGGTGACGAAGCTTACGCAGTGCTTTGGCTTCGATCTGACGGATACGTTCGCGGGTTACATCGAACTGTTTACCGACTTCTTCCAAAGTATGATCCGTTGGCATGTCGATACCGAAACGCATTTTCAGGACTTTCGCTTCACGTTCAGTCAGGTTTTCCAGGACTTCGCGAGTCGCTTCTTTCAGGCCTTCTGAAGTAGCAGCATCCACTGGTGAGGTGATGTTGCTGTCTTCAATGAAGTCACCCAAATGCGAATCTTCATCATCACCGATCGGTGTTTCCATCGAAATCGGTTCTTTAGCGATTTTCAGTACTTTACGAACCTTCACTTCGTCCATTTCCAGACGTTCGCCTAGTTCTTCCGGAGTCGGTTCACGACCCATTTCCTGAAGCAATTGACGAGATACACGGTTGATCTTGTTAATCGTTTCAATCATGTGTACTGGAATACGAATGGTACGTGCCTGATCCGCGATTGAACGGGTGATCGCCTGACGAATCCACCAGGTGGCATAAGTCGAGAACTTGTAACCACGACGGTATTCAAACTTGTCTACGGCTTTCATCAGACCGATGTTACCTTCCTGAATCAGATCCAGGAACTGCAAGCCACGGTTGGTGTATTTTTTCGCAATCGAAATTACCAGACGTAAGTTTGCTTCAACCATCTCTTTCTTGGCACGACGCGCTTTCGCTTCACCGACTGCCATACGTTTGGCAATGTCTTTGATGTCACGAACTTTAAGATCAAGGTCTTTTTCGATATCTGCGATTTTTTGCTGGAAGGCCAATACGTCAGGACGTACTTTTTCCAGATAAGCTTTCTGATCAGCAGGTGCTTTCGCAATTTGCTCATCTAACCAGGCTGGATTCGATTCCTGACCCGGGAAGGTTGTACGGAACTGGGTGCGGTCCATACGGCCACGACGGACGGCATAACGCATCACTTCACGTTCTGCACCACGGATCTGGTCATGTGTGCCACGAATCATTTCAGAAATGATATCGAACAGACGCGGCGTGAACTTGAACATCATGAACACAGTAGCAAGCGCTTGAAGTGCTTCTTCTGCTTCTTTGCTGTTACGGCCGTGTTTTTCCAGTACCGCTTTGGTATTTTTCCAGGCATCGGAAAGTTCGGCAAAACGAACTTTGGCAATTTCTGGATCTGGGCCTGAGTCACCTTCAGAATCGTCATCGCTATCAGACTCTTCATCTTCCTCGTCATCATCCAGTTTTACATCTTTGGTTGACTTGGTCGTTGCTTCTTCGTCTTCTTCGATTTCAGCGACTTCTTCTAGGACTTCTGGAATTTCTTCATCTGATTCAGGGTCTAAATAACCTGACAGAATGTCAGCAAGGCGGCGTTCGCCAGCTTCATAATCTTTGTATTCTTGTAGTACAACTTCTACAGCATTCGGCCAGTAAGCAATAGAGTGAAGAACGTCTCGGATACCTTCTTCAATGCGTTTTGCAATGCTAATTTCGCCTTCACGCGTTAAAAGTTCAACGGTACCCATTTCACGCATGTACATACGTACAGGGTCAGTCGTACGACCTGGTTCGTTTTCTACAGATGCAAGTACAGCCGCAGCTTCTTCTTCTGCAACTTCATCAGCAGCTTCTGCAGTATCCTCGAACATTGCATCATCAGATTCAGGCGCACGATCATGGACAGGAATACCCACATCATTCAGCATTTGAATGATGTCTTCAATCTGTTCGCTTTCTGTGATGGAGTCCGGGAGATGATCGTTAACCTCAGCGAAGGTTAAGTAACCTTGTTCTTTGCCTCGGCTAATCAGAGCCGCTACTTGAGAAGTAGGGGAAGTCATATCGCTCATCTTTGCTTACTCTTCGTTGAATCTGTGGCAGTGAAAAACCGTGCATGATAGCACAATTCACCTGAAATAGTTTTGGAATTGATCAGTCAAGCATGATTTTATAAATATGTTTGAATAACAATTGAATATCGATATTGGGTCTAAGTTTATCTTTTCAAGTGTATTTCCCAATCTAATTTTAAAAACGTCCCTCATCCATGGGATAAAAAGCGTTCACAATCTAACTAGCTAATAAATACACAATTATGCTGTAGAAAAACAAGAGCTAACTAGTATAAACATACAAAATATATAAATAAAACTTGACAAGTTTTTAAAGGCAAGATAAATAGCGCCTAGACCCATTTACATTTTTCACTACGAGGTAGTTTTAGTGTCTTCGACAGATTTTGAACTAGATGATAGCTACGGTGATGATGATGTTAATTTCGATGAGGCATCGAGTAAGCTAAGTGCGAAAGAGTCGTTGGAAAAACGTCGTCTGATTGATGATCTGCTCTCGCAACGCCGCCTGGAACGCGAACTCAAAGATTTTGATTATGACTTCGACGATGATGACGACTTTGACGACGAAGATTAACGAATTCAGATTTAGCATAGCCTGAATAAATGCTATGCTAATCCTTTCGGTTTTCTAAGTTTGGATGTTAAATGAGTGCTTTAGATTTAGACCTGTTGAGTGAATATCTGGATGGCGACCAAAATGAGTATGGTCTGGATTTTGCGGCAACTCATGGTTTCTTATGTGCTATCGCAGTAGGCCCGCAATTTGACAAATGGATGGATGAACTTTTTGAAGGCAACCAGAAAAAAGTGCCTGCAGAAATCATCAATCAGGTTAAAGCATGGTTAGAGTCAATCCGTCAAAGCTTGGCCAATGAAGAAGGGATCACTTTCCCATTTGAAATTGAAGAAGCAGATACCGAATCAAGTCTAGGTGACTGGAGCGTGGGCTTTGTAGATGCCATGTTCCTGAACGAAGAAGCCTGGTTTACAGAAGAATTTGAAGAACAGTTGGTCGATTTAACGCTGCCAATTATGGTATTCAGTGGCATCGATGAAGAAGATCCGCAAATGGAATCTTTCCGTCGCAATGGCCAGTTAATGGATGAGCTTGCAGAAGAGATTCCAGAAAACTTGAATGAATTATATCTGATGTACCACACACCAGAATAAGTCATGCGCCGCCATGAAAAAGCACCGTCAGGTGCTTTTTTTAGCTCAGGTGTTTTGTACAACGTTTGGACTAGTGGATGATTTAATCTAAGGTTTATGATCAGCACCGGTACGCTTGCTCAAGCTGTAACGCGCATAGCCATTGTAGGCGATATGGAACAGCAAGGCATGTAAAGCAATACTTGCAGCTACCAGAAACGAATTTGGCCCGCGTCCTGTATAGGCCATCCTTCTATAGATTTCCTCCGTCTGCGGATGCAGCCAGATGACTATAAACAAAAAGATAAATCCGAAGGTCATGGCAATAATCGTGGAACCCCAGACCAGTCTGCTTTTCTCTTCCTGGGTGGGTAGTCGGAGTTCTTTTTTTACAAAGTACCGGGCGCTGAGAAAGGCGGAGGCAATCAGGGCAGGAATCAGCAGAATGGCGCCCAGATTGAACACGTAGATGAGTATGCCGACTATTAAGACCAGAGTCAGATAAACGGTGGCAAAATATTTAAGATAGTGCGACATCGTTTTAGCCTCCTTATGCTGAGGTCTCTTCAGGATGGACGATTTTTACGTTGATGTCTACGGTATAAAACCCAGCCCATGATGATCACGACAATCGCAATAATCACATAACTGACCTGACTGAAGATTTTGTGCATCAATTCCTGATTTTCACCAAAATAAAAACCGACACAGGCCAGGAAAGTGGTCCAGATAACAGTACCTAGTCCACTATAGAACATGAATTTCCAGAAAGGCATATGGCTCATGCCAGCCGGGATACTGATGAGGGAACGTACTGCCGGAACCATCCGGCCAAAGAACACAATCCGGTGTCCATACTGCTCGAACCATTCCAGAGATTTTTTCACGTCTTCAGATTTGATAAACAGGAATTTTCCGTATTTGTCTACAAATCTGAAAATACTGTCGTGGTTGAATTTGTAGCCAATCCAATAGAGCAATGCCGCTGCTAACAACGAACCGATACTGCCTGCAATAATGACACCGACCAGCAGCAATTCTCCCTGAGAAGCGGAATAGCCGGCAGAAGGCATAATAATTTCAGAGGGGATCGGGGGAAAGACATTGTCAAGAAACATGAGCAAGGCAATGCCCCAGTAGCCCAGCTGTTCCATGACAGAAATAATCCATTCAGTCAGATTCATAAAATTGGCAAAATAAAAAATACTGCTTGTATCCTAAGCAGTATCTTTAAGAGGGTAAAGTTAAGTTATATAAATGGCCAAGTGCGGATTAACTATGGGTTAAGGTATAAATGTAAACTTTACGTAAGCTGTAAGCCAGGCAAACTGGCAGAGCACTGAGCAGTAAATAGTGTGCTGCTGTAGCCTCAATATGGTAGCCAATAAACAGGGCAAGAATGGCACCAATGATAGTTCCCAAGATCACAATAAACAGATGTGATTCTGCTTCTAGCTCATCTGTCAGTTGGGTAATACGTTCCAGTTTTGTATTTTCTTTAGGTTGGAATCTAACAATATTATCTGGATCCCGAGCAAGTGAATTGGCCATTTTGTTTTCCTTTTCATTTAAAAAATTAATTAATAATGAAAGACTTATGGTAACAAAGTAATGTGATATAAAGACTATCAAGCTTAGCTGTAAAAATATGCTGTTCTTGGTAAGGGATTGGTAAGTTTTTTATTGCAGATGTAATGCTTATGTAAACAAAAAGCCCTCCGAAGAGGGCTTAGATATTTTTAGTTACAAAACTGGAATTAGAGACGTTTACGTTTTGCAGCCAGAATTTGCGATTGACGCATACGGAAACCTTCTTTTTGTTTCTCGGTAGTTTTATCGATGCAGTACACACAAGATACGCCGTGTTCATAACTTGGCAGCGCTGCCTCTTCAGGTGTTAATGGCCAGCCACACGCATGACATTTGGTATTTTGACCTTCTTCCACACCATGTGTAACTGCAGTACGGCCATCAAATACGAAACATTCACCTTCCCAAAGACTTTCTTCAGCTGGAGTTTCTTCTAGGTATTTCAGAATACCGCCTTTCAGGTGATACACCTCTTTAAAGCCTTCCTGAAGCAATAAAGAAGTTGATTTTTCACAACGAATACCACCGGTACAGAACATGGCAATTTTCTTATCCTTGTGCTGTTCCAGGTTCTTTTTCACATATTCAGGGAATTCACGGAAAGTTTCAGTTTTTGGATCGATTGCGCCTTTGAAGGTACCGGCTTTGTATTCGTAATCATTACGGGTATCAACCAGAATCACATCATCACGTGCAATCAGCTCGTTCCATTCTTTAGGATCAAGATAATGGCCAACCAGATCACGTGGCTTAACCGGCACACCTAAAGTCACAATCTCTTTTTTCAGCTTGATCTTCATTTTACGGAATGGTTTGTCAGAGCTATGCGACTCTTTGTATTCCATTTCGTTGAAGCCTTCATCAAGCAGAAACTGATGTACTTTGTCGATGGCTTCACGGTTACCCGCAACAGTCCCGTTAATGCCTTCACCTGCCACAATTAGAGTACCGCAAAGGTTGATGGTTTTTACCAAGTCTAAAAGACGTTGTTGCAGACCCTCAGGATCTTGAACTTCTTTGAATTGATAAAGTGCGGCAACAACCCAACCAGTCGTCGCTTGCTGTTCTACAGGTGCAAGCTGTTCTACAGTAGCGTTCATGGAATACTCCAACGTAGCATGATAATTTGAAAGGCGCATATTTTAACGTGATTTGAATGAATAAGCGAGTAAAAGGCCGGGTTTTAACGGACTTCAAATCGATAGGGAGAGCGTGTATAGTCATGCCGACCCAGGATTTTGATGCAATGATGCAGATGCTGGAAGTTGCAGCACAGTTGGAGTAAGTTTTGAGTTCGGATCGTCGTATTGCATCTTTGACCCCTTGCGCAGGGCGTTGCTCAACCGTATTTGGTGATGCGGTCTGTCGTGGTTGCCGCCGTTTTAATCATGAAGTGATTCACTGGAATAGTTATAACGCAGATCAACATACTGCGGTCTGGCAGCGGCTGGATGCACAGCTAGATCAGATTTTGGTCCCGATGCTGCCGATGGCGAATCTGGCCAAAGTGGAAACATTTGTCCTGTCTAAACGGGTGCGTCTACGTGAAGATGCGACTAAAGGTCGTAAGCTTTACCATGCCTTAAAACTCTGTGAAAAGAATCGTCATTTTACTGATGAAAGCGGTTTAGGCATTCATTACAAACAGGTGCGCCCGCTTTGGGATGAATTCGAACGTCGGGTACTGGCACTCGCCAAAGCCAGTTATGACCTGGCTTTTTTACGGGCAGATGGGATCAGCCAGCATCTGATTCATATGCAGGAAGAGGACTAAGTCCTCTTTTTTATTTAGTAAAATCATGATAGCTGAGGAAATGGCATGAATATCAGTGAATATATTCTCTATTGTCTGGCCGTCGTTATCATGATTGCCACACCTGGGCCTGTGATGTTGCTGGTCGCTAGTGCTGGACTGAAAGGTGGCTATAAGCATGCTTTGCAGACCATTTTCGGGACGAATTTTGCTTCTCTGGTATTGATCACCTTATCTATTTTTAGCTTAAAAGGCTTATTGGTCATTAATGAAAACTGGCTGAATGGCATCAAGCTGCTTGGCTGTTTATATATTGCCTGGCTGGGAATCCAGATTTTC
Organism: Acinetobacter sp. YH12137; assembly: GCF_013418535.1. Classification (NCBI taxonomy): domain Bacteria; kingdom Pseudomonadati; phylum Pseudomonadota; class Gammaproteobacteria; order Moraxellales; family Moraxellaceae; genus Acinetobacter; species Acinetobacter sp. YH12137. The sequence continues at coordinate 95,804 of NZ_VPBW01000001.1, forward strand.
CGGGAAGTCTGGCAAGGGCAGGGTTCAACCAGTTCACAAGGCTTGCAGCCAGTACAGGGAGGATTTCGAACCGGTTTTCTGGTGGGGATCTCCAACCCCAAAGATATTATTTTCTTTGCTGCATTTTTCCCGCAGTTTATCGGCATTACTCCAAACTTAGATTCCAGCTTAGTGATTCTGACGATCAGCTGGATTGTGCTGGATTTTTTGACTCTGTCATTAGTTTATTTAGGCTTTCAACGCTTTGCTAAATCCAGGCTGTATCCTTATTTGCTTGGTTTGTGCGGTTTGATTTTATTGGTAGTCGCAGTCTATGGAATATTGTCTGTACTCATCTAAAAATATTTATATAAAATAAAAATCCCGGTCTTAAGTCGGGATTTTTTATCTTTACATCTTAGACATTGTGCTGCTGGCGGTAATGCACCAGTTCATCAATAGTGATCACGGTCAGCTGATGAGTCTGTGCATAAGACAATACCTGAATGCCAGAAGCCATGGTGCCATCTGGGTTGGTCAGTTCACACAGTACGCCAGCAGGTTTTAAACCCGCCAGACGAGCAAGGTCAATTGTACCTTCGGTATGACCACGACGGGTCAGCACACCGCCTTCACGGGCACGTAAAGGGAAGACATGCCCTGGGCGATTCAGGTCACTGGCGACAGCGCCGTCTTTAATGGCTGCTTTAATCGTGGTGGTACGGTCTTTGGCAGATACACCAGTCGTCACACCTTCCGCAGCTTCAATGGTGACAGTAAATGCAGTTTTAAACTGACTAGAGTTATCCTGCACCATAGGTGGCAGTTCTAAATGATTGGCCAGTTCATCAGTCAGACATAGGCACACAATACCGGAACCATCACGAATCATACGAGCCATGGTTTCTACAGTCAAAGTCTCTGCTGCAATGATGAGGTCGACTTCATTCTCGCGGTCAAAGTCATCCATCACCAGAACAGGTCTGCCTTGGCGGATGTCTTCAAGTGCTTGTTGGATGCGCTGTTCAGCGGGAGCTAAAGCGGAAAAGAAAATTTCGGGTTGAATCAAACTTGACATTGAAACGCTCACGTAAAGTAAAAGTACGATTGAACATTTCAGGACATAGTGAAAATAGGCTTATAGCAAAACAGTTTCATGCCAGGCATAAAACAGGGTGTACTGCTTTCGTCTTCTTTCATCCGGACTATACCGTCGGCTCTGGATTTGCACCAGATCTGCAGATCAATCGAAATTGACCGCTCGTGGGCTGATTTAGGAATAGAGATTTACTACCCTGAAATTACCACCGGTGGGGAATCTCACCCCGCCCTGAAGCGATGTAGGGCCATTATAGTCCTGATTTTTAAAAGATGGGATAGTTTGGCCAGTCACGAATTTGCAGAATTTCAGATAAGCAAAACAGATTATCTGAATTACTACAGTCCTTTAGCAAAAAACTGGAAACATGTTATGTTGCTATTAACAATAGAAATTGATCAATCATTCTGACAATGAAGAAAACCGAGCTGATCCATAATAATCCATTTTCTCCCTTGCTGTTTTGTGATGCAAAGGTTTTGCGTTATCTCAATATTTTGGGCGTTGCGCTGATTGCAGTCAGTTTGCTGTATTTAATGGCTGCGAACTGGTGGATGCTACCGAATCAGGTACAGTTAGCAATTCCAATGCTGGTTTTACTCTGTAGTGCAATAGCCAGCATTTACTTTAATCAGCGGGAATGGATCAGACAGAGTCTGGATACTGTATCTGGCCTGATGCTGGGCTTAAGTCTGGTGGTGATTGGGCAGATCTATCAGACTGGTGCGGATAGTTATCAGTTATTTCTGCTCTGGGCCGTATTGCTGTTGCCGTGGCTATATCGACTAAATATCGGGGTTTTTGCCATGCTTTGTGTGGTCAGTCAGCTGGCATTGTATTTTTACTTTAAGCAAAGTTTCTGGATGATACGGGCAGAAGGATTATATCTACTGACTTTGAATCTACTGACGGCCATCAGCTTTGCCTTTGCCATACGTTATTATTCGTTACTGCGATATCTGTTTATTGCATTCATTATCATGATTTCGATCAGCAGTATGATGCAGTTTACCCATCATTTTCAGCTGATCTATCTGGCTTCTTCAGTTGTTCTACCAGCAGGGGCTGCATTTTATTTTTATCGTAAGCATCAGGCACTAGAAACCATTTTACTGATTGCAGGCTTGGCTGCCAGTTTGAGCCTATGGCTGTTTGAACTGGTGGACGATCAGCTTACCAATTCAGCAGCGGGCTTATTTATCTTGGCAATGCTGATCTTTGGCTGGTTTGCGCTGATCAGTTTTGCCCTAAAGAAAATTTTTCCACAAACCAAATTCTCCGTCATTCCTTTGGCACTTGGTGCATGGATAGCTGGAATTATTCTGGCAGTCTTATTACTGACCTATTGGAAAGCAGTTTCAATTGTTTTAGGTCTCATTTTTATTGGCATCGCTTGGAAATTATTAAGTCAAAAGAATTCCATATTTTTACGTCAGTTTGCCTATTGTCTTTGGGTTTGCGGGCAAGCTGCAGTATTAATTCATACGGAATTGCTCACCGATAGTCTGTTTATAGTATGGTTGTTGCAATTAATGATGCTGGCTCTGACTGTGATCAAACGGATGCACTGGTTTATTCTGACCTTACAGCTGCTGATTACACATGCTTTAGCAATAGTCGTTCTCGCCTTAGAAAATTCCTTTAAACATGATGATATCGTAATCACGCTTGCCCTAAGCTTGAACTATGTCATTTTTATCGGGCTAATTCTAACCGCTAGATATTGGCAGTCCTCAATTTATCAGAAAAGTATTCTGCTCTGGATCATTGCTATGCTGACAGGTTCAGCCGTGGTTCAATCTGTGACTGGATTAGAGCACTGGCAGGGCATCGGGCAGATCAGCCTTGACCACGTTCTGCTGTTTTATGTTCTTCCGAGCTTATTGTTGCTTGGTTTTATCTGGCAAAACTGGCAGCAATTTTCTGAAAAATTGCTCTGGCTGATTCCTGTATTTGGCATCTTACTCATTCTGTTGGGCTATTTTGAGATTTTTATTATTATGCTGCTTATGGCGTGGGCAGTGGTCTATCAGCAACGACTTATACAGGCACTTACCATTTCATTGCTGATCTTCTGGCTATGGATGCTGTATTACAATCTGGGCTTAAGCTTCCTATTAAAAAGCATCAGTATCTTTGCTTCAGGGATACTGGTCTTGTTGCTGGCCTATATTTTAAAGGGGTCAAAACTACAACATGAGCAAGGAGAGGCAAGATGAAAAAGTTTCTTCCTTTGCATCTGGCTATTTTCAGTATTGCCTTATTTTGTGGATTGATTGCGCAACATGAATGGCATCTTCGAGATAGCCAAAGTATTTATGTGGAGCTGGCACCAGTAGATCCGCGATCAATTCTGCAAGGCGATTATATGGCGCTGAATTATGATCTGCATTTTAGTGCACTAGCAGCGGAGAATAGATCAGAACAATCAGAACCTAAAATCAGTATTCAAGATTTTGAAAACCAGTCCCGTGTACTAAGCTATGTACAGCTTGATGAGCAAAGAAGAGTTGTCAAAACCAGTTTTAATCGAAGTGCGCTGGATCAGCCACGCTCAGCGCGACTAATCCTGAAAAATCCACGGAATACCTTTGAAGGCTTATATCCGGCTGCCAACAGTTTTATGTTCGCTGAGGGACTTGAGCCTTGTTATCGTAATGCTAAATTCGCCGAATTAAAGCTAAAAGAAAATGGAGAAACTTTGTTGGCTGACCTGGTAGATCAAAATCTTAAGTCCTTAAACTGTGAGAACCGAAAAAGCTGGTGGCAGGGGCGTTAGTTTTATTTTAATCAGCCCATAAAAAAGCCCGCGAGAAGCGAGCTTTTGAGAATCTTGTTGAACCAGCTTAGGCAACCTGTACCGGAATGCAATTTGCAGTGTGATTCACAGTGTTATCCGGGTTGGCATAAACCAGACGTGGTTTATGAGCATTGGCTTCGGCTTCAGTGAAATCACCAAATGTTGCGATAATCACGATATCACCAACATCAGCCTGGTGCGCAGCACCACCATTCACAGAAATAATCCCTGAATTATCTTCACCACGAATGGCATAAGTAGTAAAACGCTTACCATTGGTCACGTTCCAAACATGAATTTCTTCGTATTCACGAATGCCAGCTAGATCCATCAAAACGCCATCAATTGCACATGAACCTTCATAGTGTAATTCTGCATGTGTAACAAAAGCGCGATGAATTTTGCATTTTAATAAACGAGATAGCATGGCTAGCGTCCCCTTAGTTGACCTAAGACTTTGATCTTATGGTTGAATCAATTTCTACGACACTGGATAAGTGGGTAGGCTTGCGCATTTTGCGCCTAAATGGCCAGCAAGGCAAGCGGAATTGTCCAGCAATTTATGAATGTTTAGTTCGGTTTATAAGCATTGATTTGATTCATTGCCTGTTGTACTTCACCGTTCACCAGCATTTTAGCGCGAGCAAGTGCATGGGCAATTGCATCGTCCATTAACTCTTGTTCATTGCTTGGTGCTTTACTCAGAACATGACCAGAAACACGGTCTTTAGAACCTGGGTGACCAATACCAATGCGTAGACGATGAAAGTTCGGACCGATATGCGGCACGATATCGCGTAAACCGTTATGTCCACCATGACCACCGCCAGTTTTCAGGCGAATAATGCCTGGATTCATATCCAGTTCATCATGGGCAATCAGGATTGATTCGGGTGCGATATTGTAGAATTTGGCGAAAGGAACAACACTTTTACCGGAAAGGTTCATGAATGTTGTAGGAAGAAGGAGACGAACGTCTTGACCTTCGATATTGCCACGACCGCTGAGTCCATTGAATTTAGGGTCTTTTTTAAGGCTAATGCCATATTGGTCTGCAAGGCGTTCTACAAACCAGAAGCCTGCATTATGGCGGGTTTGAGCATACTCAGAACCTGGGTTGCCCAAACCTACAATCAGTGAAATATTTGACACTAATCTACACCATTAACACTTATGCACGTTTGAAGTCAGCGTGCATTGGAGTGTTTTTAGCTGGGTGACGTTGTAACGCTTGGATTTTAACGCTTTCAACTTTACCGTTTACATCAATTTCGATCACTTCTTCGAAGAATGAGTTGCTTTCTAAGAATTTAACAAGCTGACGAAGTTCAAGAGAAACAGCTACAGGAGCAGCTTCGCCACCATAGATGATCGCTGGAACTTTAGCAGCATGACGAAGGCGGCGGCTCGAACCTTTCCCTTGTTGTGCTACTTCACGTGCTTCTGCGTTTAATACGAAGTTTGCCATGATAGACATCCTATTTAAGTTTTAAATGAACCGGACCTGCGACCGATCCGGTGATAGAAAGCCCCGCCAAATGGCAGGGCTTTGGAAATTCAGCGCACTATTATAGATAAGAATCGAACATTGCGCTAATAGATTCTTCGTTGTTGATACGACGAATTGTTTCAGCAACCATGCTTGCAACTGAAACCTGGCGAATCTTGCCAAGAGCTAAAGCTTCTTCTGAAAGAGGGATGGTGTCAGTAACTACCAACTCATCGATCACAGAATTTTTCAGATTTTCAAGTGCTTTACCAGATAATACTGGGTGAGTCGCGTAAGCAACTACTTTGCGGGCACCGAAAGTTTTCAACGCATCAGCAGCTTTACAAAGCGTACCAGCAGTATCCACCATGTCATCAACGATCACACAGTCACGATCTTTCACATCACCAATCAAATGCATCACTTGTGATTCATTCGCTTTTTGACGACGTTTATCGATGATCGCCAGGTCGATATCACCCATCTGTTTCGCAACAGCACGAGCACGAACTACACCACCTACGTCAGGAGAAACAACCATCAGGTTATGATGCTGTTGTTGGCGTAAATCAGCAAGCAGGGCTGGCGTACCGTAGATGTTGTCTACAGGAATATCGAAGAAACCTTGGATCTGGTCAGCGTGAAGGTCAATCATCACCACACGGTCAATACCTACAGTGGTCAGCATATCTGCAACAACTTTTGCAGTAATCGGCACACGGCTTGAACGGGGACGACGGTCTTGACGGGCATAACCGAAGTAAGGAATCACGGCAGTAATACGACCAGCACTTGCACGGCGTAACGCGTCAGCCATAACCAGGATTTCCATCAGGTTATCGTTGGTCGGTGCACAAGTAGGTTGTACGATGAATACGTCTTTACCACGAACATTTTCAGTGATCTCAACAGCGATTTCGCCATCAGAGAACTGGCCTACAGAGGCAGCGCCTAGAGGAATATGTAAGTGACTTACGACTTTTTGAGCGAATTGTGGATGCGCGGTTCCACTAAAAACGACAAGATTGGGCATGAAGCACCCTTGGCGGTTGGTATGTATGGAAGTAGATGGCAGGGGTAGCTGGATTCGAACCAACGAATGCCGGGATCAAAACCCGGTGCCTTACCACTTGGCGATACCCCTAATGCGGCAGAACTTTAATATTTTTGCAGTATTGTGTCAAGGTAAATTAACAGTCTTACAGCAAATGATGTTCTGTCTTTTTTCGAGAAAATGGCAGGGGCGGCTGGATTCGAACCAACGGATGCCGAGATCAAAACCCGGTGCCTTACCACTTGGCGACGCCCCTAGATTTGATGAACTGTAAGATGGCAGGGGTAGCTGGATTCGAACCAACGGATGCCGGGATCAAAACCCGGTGCCTTACCACTTGGCGATACCCCTAATACAGTACATCTACAGGTGAATAATGGCAGGGGTAGCTGGATTCGAACCAACGGATGCCGAGATCAAAACCCGGTGCCTTACCACTTGGCGATACCCCTATTGAACCTTGAAATGACGTAATGGCGATTCTTGCAGACTGTTCACCAAGTAAGATTTACATGGTGCATTCTCAAGAATGTCGGTCACATTCATATCATCAGTCACTTCGATAAAAACACAAGCACCTGTACCTGTAAGCTTTGCAACACCGAATTGATCGAGATATTGCATCGCCTCATCGACTTCTGGATATAGGCTTCGTGCCACTGGCTCAAAGTTATTTCCGAAATCAGATGGCTTTATCTGATAGGCGCAAAATTTAGAGGGCTTCGTGTCTCTTGTCAACGTTTTTTGTGAAAAAAGCTGTTGAGTGCTGATAAAACAGTCAGGTTTTAACACAATGAACTGTTTTTGATCTAAGTCTATGAATGTTAAGTGTTCACCAATACCTTCAGCCCAGGCATTGCGACCATGAACAAAAATAGGCACATCCGCGCCCAGCTTGACGCCGAGCTCTGCCAGTTGCTCAGAATTTAAGCCACAATGCCATAACTGATTCAGCACAATCAAGGTCGTTGCTGCATTGGATGAGCCACCACCAAGACCTGCACCCATGGGAATATTCTTCTCTAGTCGAATGATCAGACCAGAAGGCGTTTTGGCATAAGGCTGCAAAATCTGCGCTGCACGATAGATGAGATTCTGTTCCAAATCGACTGAGGCTAGACCTTCAATCTGAATCTGCTGATCATCTGTTTGCTCAAACTCTAGCCAGTCACACAAATCTATCAACTGAAAGATACTTTGCAGCTCGTGATAACCATCCGGACGGCGACCGGTGATATGGAGAAACAAATTCAGTTTTGCAGGTGAGGGAACACGAATCATCATAGGCTTGCATCAGACCAGTTAACGGTTTTGAATCACCATTGTAATACGGTTTTCACCCCCATTCTCAAGCGACTGCTTTAAAATCAAGCGGTTTGGAACAGTTGCCTGCTGGTTATAACTCAGATCTACCATCCAGCCTTGTTCAATAATCTGGCTGATACGCTGTGAGCTGTCTTTCTGGATCTGGGCAGATTGAGTCGCGGGACGTGCCTGTACCCAATCAACTAAATGACTAATCGGGGCTTGCCAGCCGGTTGCACGTTGCAATAGTTCTTCTGCCGTTGCTGCCTTGATCAGGCCGGTTTTGGCACTATTCAAAGTCACTTGGCCAGGAGTACCTGAAATCTGGGTTTTTCCGGCACCTAAGATACCAGTCAGTTCAATATCAAATTCTTCTTGCTGCTGAACCCAGGTAAAAAAGGCACTGCCGCTTTGCTGAGGTGTACGTACCCCGATTTTACCTTGCAGCTGGAACTGGTTTTCAGCCTGTACCGATGGCGTGACAGGCGCTTTTTGCTGCACCATCTGCTGACAACCACTCATGAACAGGGCAGTAGAAGCAATGAAACAGCAGCCTAAAGTACTTATGTTGCGCATAAAAGAATGGACTCGTTCAGGATTGTGGTGCTAACAATAGCGAATTAAGTTGGTTTAATTCTGGGTCATTTGGATGGTTTTGTTGTAATTGTTGTAACACTTGATGGAATTGTTGTAGATCGCCTTTCATATAAAGCGAACGTGCATAACGGACGCCAATTTTTGCACTTGGATTCAGTTCATAGGCTTTAAGCAAGACTTGGGCAGCCGTGGTAAAGTCATTTTGCAAGTAACAGATATAGCCATAGGTATCCAGAATAGAAGCCTGTTCTGGTGCGTATTCCAGTGCCTGTTCAGCATAGCGCCGTGCTTCATCCAGACGGCGATTTTGACGGGCCAGCGTATAGGCATAAGCATTCAGATAGGTTGGACTATTCGGCTCGATTTTAAGCAGGGTTTTTAACAGCTGATCCAGTTGATCACGATCTTCATGTGGATCTAGCAATAAAACTTGAGCATAGACCAGTTCCGGATCATCCGGCAGGTTTTTGCTGGCTTCTTCCAGAATTCGGATCGCTGCGTTCTTATTGTTCATGCGTTTCAGAATATCCGCTTGAGCCAGATACAGGAAACTGGCATGTTGCGGATAATTGACCCGTTCCTGAGTCAGAAAGCGCAGTGCATCATGCAGTTTATCCTGCTCGGCAAAGATAGCAATGATATTGCGTCGTGAGACCGTATACAGGCTGCCATCCACCAGGCGGTAATACGCCTTGGCGGTTTCATAATGCTGTTTGCGTTCTGCATTGACTGCCAGATAGTAATAGGCTTCATTCTGGTACTGAGCCGAATAACGGAGCTCAACCAGGTATTTTTCGGCCCGTTCATATTGCTGCAGGTCAATACTGGTCAGACCGGCAATAAACAGTGCTTCTTCGTGTTGTGGTGATTTTTTCAGGATCGTTTCTAGTTTCTGTAAGGCCTTTTCAGCTTCATTTAGCTTGATCAGGTATTTAACCTCAGCCAGACGTATATCCATGTTATTGCGATGTTTGCGACTGGCTTTCTCGTACCATTTCAGCGTTTCCGCATCATCACCCAATGCCGCCAACAGATTGGCTTTCATCAGGATATAGCCAGTCGACTTTGGACGTTTTTTTAAGGCGCGGTTGATGGTATTGAGAGCCTGTTCTAGCTGACCTTTTTGTGCTTCCAGACCGGCGACCAGCACCAGAATCGAAGGATTGTCTTTGGCTTTGCTGGTACTTAGAGCCTGAATTAAATATTCACGGTCATCCGGCTCATCCGGGGCAATCCCGGCCAGAATTTCTTCCAGATCGGCGTTATCATCAATTTTCAGGATCTTTTCCAGCGTTTCTGCCGCCAGTTCATACTCATGGGCTTTTAAGGCAATATGCGCCAGATAGAATAACGCCGGAACATCTTGCGGTTCCTGAACCACCCAATGGGTAGAAATATCCAGCGCTGCATTCAGGTCTTCATGTTCGAGGGCGATATTGAGTGCGCGCTGTTTAACCGCGGTGGAATTGCTTTTAATGGCCAGCACAGTATAGTTGTGTAAAGCGTTTGGAATATCGCGATAGGCGAGTGCGAACTCGGCTATCATACTTTGTTTTATCGCATCATAATTTTGATTTGCATGGTAAACTGCTTCTGCTGCATAAAGATGAGCAGTTGAAGCCATGCTAACCACCAGCAAGAATGTGGTAGAATATTGCTTAATGGTAGGGCCGTTTATACGGCTAGTTGTTAGACGCAATTTTTCTTTATCCAAGTAATGCTTTTTATGACACCGATGTTGCACAATAGCATAAATTTAGTGAAATGATGACCTGATATGTCTTTCTTTGCATTGGGTGTCAACCATCAAACTGCCTCTGTAGAGCTGCGCGAAAAGATTGCTTTTAACCCTGAAAAGTTAAGCATTTTACTTGCCGAGCAAAGCCAGCACCCTGTACTGAATGATATGGTGGTGGTGTCTACATGTAACCGGACCGAAGTTTACGCGATGTCGGACAATGTCGACATGGTGCTAAACTGGCTCGCCCAGACCAATGGTATTGATCCCAAGCAATTACAGAATCATGTTTATTGCTATGAGAATGCGCAAGCCGTCACTCATCTGATGCGTGTCGCCAGTGGTCTCGACTCCCTGATGCTTGGTGAACCGCAGATTCTGGGACAGGTCAAAACCGCACTCTCTCTTGCCAAAGAATCTAAAACCGTTTCGCAAAACCTGAATCGTATCTTTGAATATGCCTTTTATGCGGCCAAGCGTGTGCGCTCGGAAACAGCAGTCGGCAGTCATGCAGTATCGATGGGCTATGCAGTTGCACAATTAGCATTGCAAGTATTTAGCCGGCCTGAGCAGTTAACTGTAATGGTCGTGGCAGCCGGGGAAATGAACAGTCTGGTGGCCAAACATCTGGCAGAAATGGGCGTCAGAAAAATCATTATCTGTAACCGGACTCGTGCTCGTGCAGAGAATCTGGCGCAGGAAATTGCCCACCGTGCAGAAGTCGAGATTATTGATTTTGATCAGTTGGCAGCAAACTTGCATCGTGCAGATGTGATTTCCAGTTGTACCGGTAGTTTGCATCAAGTCATTCACTATCCGGATGTCAAAGCTGCTTTAAAGAAGCGCCGTTACCAGCAAATGCTGTTGGTCGATCTGGCTGTACCGCGTGATATTGATCCAAAAGTTGAAAAGCTGGATGGAGTTTATCTCTATGGCGTGGACGATCTGCAAAGCGTGATTGATGAAAACCTGGCGCAGCGTCGTCAGGCAGCGGTCGAAGCGGAAGTGATGGTCAATCAACTGGCGACTGAGTTGATCACCCAGCAGAAGGTGAGTGAGGCGGGTAGTACGATTCATGCTTACCGGGATTATGGGGAAAGCTTACGTCAGGAAGAACTGGCAACTGCTATGCAACGTATTGCCAAAGGTGAAAGTGCTGAAACAGTATTGGCCGAATTTTCGCATCGTTTGACCCAAAAACTTCTGCATCCGACCTCAATCATGCTGCGTGAAGCTGCCAAAGCTGAAGATCCAAGCTATTTTGAAATGCTACAGAACAGTTTGCAGGACGTGGTTCAGCATCGCCGTAAGGTTAAACATTAAAATGATGTTGGAATAACTTTCCGATATTTAAAAGGCGTTTAAAATAAACGCCTTTTTTATTTCTTGGTTTTTAATCTTCGAGTAAGGTCATGGAACGTTTTTTATCAATTTCATAAATCCGCATCTTGAGATTTTTCATCTCCGCGATGCTACTAAACTTTTTCGATTTTAATTTGTGTTGTAAGCATTGATATTGCAGCTTGATTGAGAAGTCTGCCGCCAGTTTGTCTGCCTGCTCAGGAGAAGAGGTGTAATCGCTGACATTGGCATGTTGCAGGATATGCTGTAACTCATGATGATGTGCAGCACAGGCACCGAGTACATAATAGGTCGACAATTCCGGATCATCCGGCAATTCATCAAAAATCACATTAAATATATTCAGAATCTTGAATAGCAATTGATCTTCACTGACCAGTGCACGTAGTGGTTCAAAATGAATATACAGATAAGGATGATTCAACAGAATCGCAATGACATATTCTTCGGCATCAATTTTGGTGCTAAAGCTTAGAGAGGCGTCATTATTGACTTTGGGTTGCCATTTGCGGCTAAAACCGAGTTTTTCCCGAAAGAACTGCTGTAGTAGATAACGGAATGAGCCAGCTTTTGGCAATAATTCGGTTAGCTGACGTAGCTCTCCCATCACCTGACTTTTACCTTCAGGCGTTGCAATGTCGTGATTCTGGGTGAGATGGGCAAAGACAAAGTCAGAGAGCAGCGGTGCCTGATCCAGCAGACGGCGGAAATTTTCAATGCCTTCACGACGAATCAGGGAGTCTGGGTCATGGTCATTCGGCAGGACAAAGAATTTTAACTCACGCCCATCGTTCAGTAAGGGTAGAGCAATTTCCAGAGTACGGCGTGCCGCTTTTTGTCCAGCCGCATCACCATCAAAGGCAATGGTAATCCGGTTATTCTGCTTGAACAGAATATTTAGGTGATCAGTATTACTTGCTGTTCCCAAAGTAGCCACTGCACCATGAATGCCATATTGCTGCAAGGCAATGACATCCATATAGCCTTCCACCATCAGCCAGTCTTGAGCTTTCTGCTTGCGACCTTCATACAGGCCATACAATAACTGGTTTTTATGGAAAACTTCTGAATCTGGTGAGTTGATGTATTTCGGTTTAATTTCGTCATTTAGTGCACGACCACCAAAACCGACCACACGGCCTTTACTATCCCGAATCGGAAAAATAACCCGATCACGGAGCAGGTCAAAATCCCGACCACTGTCGCTGGTACGAATCAGACCTAAAAGTTTGAGACCTTCAATATCCTGTGGAAAGGCTTTTTCCAGATGTTGCCAGTCTTCCGGTGCATAACCGAGTCGCCAGTAGGCAATCGTTTCTGAGGTCAGACCACGCTGTTTAAAATATTGCTGGGCACTTGGGCTGTTGGGTAGTTGACGCTCATAAAACTGCGCGATATTTTCCAGCAGGTCGTATAAGTTGCCATCTGCTTGTGCTTCTGCTGCAGGCATTTGCTCAAAAGCAGCAAAAGGGTCATCCGTATAAAATTCAGCTTCAGGTGCCTGAATTTCAGCAAATGGATCAAAATAAGCAGGTTGTTCAGGCGTCGGATTTGTAGATGTATCCGCAGTTTTTACTGGTGGCGTAGCAACCGGTTTTGGTTTGGCTTCGCGTTTGTATTTTAAGCGGTTGGAATCTTTATTGTCTTTAGGCAGTTCAATTCCGGTCTGGCTGGACAGGTCTTTCATCACTTCAATGAAATTGCGGCTGCCAATATCCATTAAAAAACGAATGGCATTGCCGTTGGCCTGACAGCCAAAGCAGTGGAAATACTGCTTGTCACGGTAGACGTGAAAAGAAGGTGATTTTTCCTGATGGAAAGGACAACAGCCCGAATAGGTGCGGCCAGTTTTTTTTAGTTTCACGTATTGACCAATCACATCGACAATATCGGTGCGATCGAGAATCTGATCAATCGTATGCTGAGGAATGGCCATGGTTTGCTAAGCTTCTCGTGCTGCGTTATTTAGGTGTTAAATCATTGAAAATTAAGAGTAGGATGATTCATCCAACGCTATAAATGAATTAATTGGTATAACCTGTTTGCACAATTTGTTCAAGCATGGCTCAGAAAATGCAAAAGGGCAAGTATGATAACTTGCCCTTTGTAAAAATGCACCTGTAACAGTCGGCTTATTCAGCAGTCGGTTCAGGCAGCTCAGTTTCAGTGGTTTTAGGACGATCGAGTAAACCAAAAGTCATGCGATTGGTCAGACTGCGTTTTTCTGCTTGGTCTTCAGATGATTGGCTAGACGTATCGGTCACGGTTTTGGCTTCTTTACCGAAAATACCCAAAGTCGCACGATTGAAGAAGCTGCCTTCACTACGTGCTGCACGCAGGTTCACGGTACCGTCGGCATTCACTAGACCTGGATAGTTTAGTTTCAGTACTTCGATATATTGCTGTGCTGTGGCTTTGTCACCTAGCTTGTCATAGCCGTAAGCAACGGTTGCCAGCGCTTCTGGAATCTGTGGCGTTTGTGGATAGTGTTCAATTACCCATAAACCACGTTCAACAGCAGCCAAATATGCTTTACGCTTGATATTGAAACGGGCCGCATTCATTTCGCTTTCTGCCAGTTCCTGACCGATAAACTTCATACGTTGTGCAGCGTCTACTGCATAGGGGCTTGATGGATAGCGACGAATGAAATCGACAAAATTCTGGTAAGCTACTTTCAGGTAGCTCACATCACGGTGTGACTGTTTTAGTGAGGTATAACGCAGCAGGCCATTATAGTTCTGCTCCATATTCGCTACGCCACGGACATAGTAAGCATAGTCGACATTTGGATGTTGCGGATTCAGACGGATAAAGCGTTCTGCCAGTGCCACTGCACCTTCATAATCTTTTTGCTGGAATTTGACATACAGCAGTTCCAGTTGCGCCTGCGGTGCATACTGGCTGGTTGGATAATAGGTTTCCAGTGCTTCGAGCTGTTTTGCTGCATCAGTATATTGTTTGCGATCTAGCGCGTTCTGTGCTTTTTGGATATAAACCTGTTCGCTAGATTCTGGACCTTTGTCCACGACTTCTTTTTTTGGATTACTGCTACAGCCTACCATTGCCGATGCAATGCCTAACGTCACAGCAAGCATTGTCATTTTATAATGTGGTAGCGACATAAAAATTCCTCTGTTAATACGGGCAATGAGCTACAATTGCACTATTAAACCACTTTTGTCTGAATGAGCAAATGAGTCAAGCACAATCTTCCAATTCTAATATCCCTGATACTGATTTCAATTTACTTGAAGATTCTGAGGATGCAGATAACCATACTTCAGACGCAACTGCAACACGTTTATCGTTGCAATTTCAATTGGATGAAAGTTATATCGGGCAACGTATCGACCAGATTGCGGCCATGGTCTGGAGCGATTTTTCTCGAGAAAAGCTCAAACAATGGATCAAAGACGGCAATTTATTAGTGAATGGTCAACCAGTTAAGCCGAAATTTAAAAGTGACGGTTTTGAAACACTGACTTTAAACGTTGAACTGGAGGCACAAACTCGTAGCCTACCTGAAGATATTCCACTGGATATCGTCTATGAAGATGATGACATTATTGTCATTAACAAACCAGTGGGCATGGTGGTGCATCCGGGTGCAGGCAATATGACCGGTACGCTGGTTAATGCCTTGCTGCATCATTATCCGAAATCTTCTGAACTGGCGCGTGCAGGTTTAGTGCACCGGATCGATAAAGATACTAGTGGTCTATTGGTTGTCGCTAAAAATCTGGAAGCGCAGTTTGCGCTTAGCAAGCAGCTTGAGAAAAAGACCGTCTACCGTGTGTATGACCTGATCGTATATGGCAACATCATTGCCGGCGGTACCATTGATGAACCGATTAAACGTCATCCAGTGGATCGTGTGAAAATGGCAGTCCTGCCAGGCGGTAAGGAAGCGGTGACGCACTACAATGTGAAAGAACGCTTCCAGCATTTCACCCGTATTCAGGCACGTCTGGAAACCGGTCGTACGCACCAGATTCGTGTGCACTTTAGCTACCTGGGCTATGGTCTGGTGGGTGATCAGGTCTATATGCCACGTGTGCGTATGCCAGCCGGTGCTTCGCAATTGCTGGATGACACCTTGCGTGGTTTTAAACGTCAGGCACTGCATGCAGCGACTCTAGGCCTGAAACATCCACGTACCAAAGAAGAAATGACCTTTAATGCGCCGTGGCCAGAAGACTTCGCCAATCTGGTTGAAGTGCTGCGTAGCGAAAACAAGGCCTATTAATTTTTCATTCTATTAGCAGTCATTAAAAAAAGGGAAGCGACATGCAATTTGTACAAGGTTTGCCTCAAGGCGTTTATGTGGGTCAGACCCGTGTTCATCATGAACAGGTACAGCCTTCAGCCCAGCCAGAACTGGCGGGCTTTAATCTGGCATTGCATGTCAATGACAATCCGGCGCGTGTGCAAAAACACCGCATCCAGTTGCTAAAAGACTTCCAGCCTTTTGGCGTGGATAAAATCACCTGGATGACCCAAACCCATAGCACGATTTGTCATACCATCAATGAGCAGATGCCATTTGAGGCGCTGATCGGTGATGGTCTGGTTACGCAGCGCAAAGCGCACGCCTTGATGATGATGACCGCAGACTGTTTACCTGTGATACTGGGAAATACAGATGGCACAGAAGTTGCCAATTTACATGCAGGCTGGCGCGGGCTGGCAGGTGGGATTGTGGAAAATACAGTTACTGCCATGCAGACTCAGCCGACCTGGGCATGGCTCGGTGCAGCGATTAGTCAGCCGTGTTTTGAAATTGGCGCAGAAGTAAAAGCAGCTTTCTGTTCCAAATATCCTGAACTGGACAGTGCATTTCAGGCAGGAGAGCAGGCAGGCAAGCACTATGCCGATCTGTATGCAATTGCCCGTTATATCCTGAATCAACATGGTATCAAAACCGTGCTGGGGGGTGATCAGTGCTCTTACCGTCAGGCAGATGAATACTTCTCTTATCGCCGTGAAGCCAAGACCGGACGCATGGCAACATTCGTGTTTATGGCTTGAAAATGTTAAACTTGACTGAAATTCTTGGTTTTTAAGTATTATGTCCCTATCTTCCCAATCTGTTGCGATTGTTTATCACAGTCCTTATGGACACACGGCTAAAGTGGCAAATTTTATTGCCGATGGTGCACGGGAAACCGGTGTTCAGGTGCATATGATGAATGTCGAACATATAGACTGGGAGGTGCTAGACGCCGCAGATGCGATTATTTTTGGCTGTCCAACTTATATGGGTAGTCTGACTTCGGCGATGAAGCTGTTTATGGAACAGTCTTCGAAACGCTGGCTGGCGCGTGCATGGCAGGGCAAGCTGGCAGCAGCTTTTACCAATGGCGGCGGTCTCAGCGGCGACAAGCTGGCGGTATTGCAGCAGATTAATCTGTTTGCGATGCAACATGGCATGTTGTGGTCAGGTCTACCGTTAATGCCGACAGGTCGTGCCACTACCGATCTGAATCGTATGTCGAGCTTTCTGGGTCTCATGACCCAATCTGATAATGCGCCTGTTGAAGTGACACCACCGGAAGGGGATTTACAAACCGCGATCTGGTTTGGTGAATATATTGCCTTGACACTGGCCCGTCTGAATCTGAAAGCCTAATTCGATCCATAAAAAAAACCTCCATCAATTGGAGGTTTTTTTATTGCTGGCATTATTTATGGAAAATACGCGCTTTATCGCGTTGCCAGTCGCGGTCTTTTTCAGTGGCACGCTTGTCATGCAGCTGTTTGCCTTTCACCAAGGCAATTTCCAGCTTGGCATTTGGACCTTTCCAGTAACACGCCAATGGTACGCATGAATAGCCCTTCTGGTTAATTGCTCCCAGAAGTTTTTCAATTTCACGGCGATTCAGCAATAGTTTACGGGTACGCGTCGCTTCAGGCACAACATGGGTAGAAGCGCTCAAGAGTGGCTGAATCTGGGCACCAAACAGGAAAGCCTCGCCATTTTTAAAGGTGATATAGCTTTCTACAATGGTCATACGACCCGCACGCAAGGATTTTACTTCCCAGCCTTGTAATGAAAGTCCAGCTTCAAATTTTTCTTCAATAAAATAATCGTGACGGGCACGTTTGTTTAGCGCAATCGTTCCGCCGTTATTTTTTTTAACTACAATACTTGCTTTCGCCATAATCTGATACTTCCAAACTTGCTGCTATTGTACCGCAACTTTAATTGAGTTGAAGTTTTTAAATTGATGGAGTTTCTTCGCCAAAAAATCAAGATTTTGTTAAAATAGAAACTTACACAATAAACAGAGTACAAATGGATGACTAAAACTCGTGTAATTTATCCGGGGACCTTTGATCCGATCACCAATGGTCATATTGACCTGGTGAGTCGTGCAGCAAAGATGTTTGATGAAGTTGTGGTTGCAATTGCGATCGGTCATCACAAGAACCCGGTATTTAGTCTGGAAGAACGAGTTGAGCTGGCCCAAGCGTCATTGAGCCATTTGAACAATGTTGAATTTGTAGGATTTGACGGTCTGCTGGTGAACTTCTTCCGCGAGCAGAAAGCCACTGCAGTCCTGCGTGGTCTGCGTGCCGTGTCAGATTTTGAGTATGAATTTCAGTTGGCGAATATGAACCGCCAGCTGGATTCACAATTTGAAGCGGTGTTTTTAACGCCTTCAGAACAGTATTCCTTTATTTCATCCACATTGGTGCGTGAAATTGCCCGCTTACGAGGGGATGTGACCAAGTTTGTTCCGCCAAACGTGGTTGCTGCCTTCGAGCGTAAACTTCAACAAGGTTGGTAGAGTGTCTTTATATATCACCGATGAATGCATCAACTGTGATGTCTGTGAACCTGTATGCCCGAATGAGGCGATTTTCATGGGTGAAGTTATCTATGAAATTAACCCGAATCTGTGTACAGAATGTGTGGGACATCATGACAAACCGCAGTGCCAGTTGTTCTGTCCTGTGGACTGTATCCCGCTTGATCCGAATCATGCCGAGACCCAGGAACAGCTGCAAGCCAAGTATGAAAAACTGACTGCTCAAAAAACATCAAGCAAATAGTTCGTATATTTGATACTATGCGGCTCGAAGTGAGCCAGACGATCGCTGCTGTGGAGATCTCCGTGATTGAAGCAGGGGAGGAAAGTCCGGGCTTCATAGGGCAAGGTGCCAGGTAACGCCTGGGCGGCGTGAGCCGACGGAAAGTGCAGCAGAGAGTAGACCGCCTTCATTATGGTTCTGAGCAATCGGAATCGGAGGTAAGGGTGAAAGGGTGCGGTAAGAGCGCACCGCATGACTGGTAACAGTTCATGGCATGGTAAACCCCACCGGAAGCAAGACCAAATAGGGATCCTTTAGGCATGGCCCATGCTGGATCCGGGTAGGTCGCTTGAGCGTATGAGTGATTGTACGCCTAGAGGAATGATCGTTCTCGACAGAACCCGGCTTATCGGCTCACTTCACCAAATTTTGATCAATCAGCGCAATATGGGCTTGACGTTTTTTTTAGAAAAACTCATAATGCGCGCACAGTTTAAGGCTATGTAGCTCAGTTGGTTAGAGCACCGCACTCATAATGCGGGGGTCACAAGTTCAAGTCTCGTCATAGCCACCATATTCTGAAAAAACCCACTCCGATTGAGTGGGTTTTTTTATGTCTGATATTTGATGATGATGTTGGTGGAAAATCTAAAAAGCCTTACAATAGTTAAAATAAAACAAATAACAAGAATATGTATGATGATTAAAAATTTAATGCTATCAACTCTGATTTTCTTTATTGCTTTACCTGTTTTTGCTGCAGATTCAATTAAGTCACTTCCTTTTAAAGAAAAAAGTATTTCCAAAGCAGAAATACGATCAATTTGTCAGAAAATAAAACTTAGTTGTGATGAGAGTGGTGCAAAACTTTGGGTAGTTAAAATTGCTGAAGCTGAAAAATATTATTTAATTAATGAAAATTTACAAATGATTCAGCTTTCAAAACATCTTGGAAAGTATCAAATCGTTGATTATTGGGATCTAACCAGGTATCAACAGGTTTATGCGCTTGAAGAGGATAAGAGTGGTATAGAATTTATATATCCTGCCTTATACCCACTCAATCGGCATAGTTATGCTATTGCCTTAATTCATGGCTGGGTTTCAAATGATGCAGGTGAACAGAATGCACAGTTTATTCAATTACTTCCAAAAGGAAAGACAAAACTGGTCTTCGAGCATTTACCTTTTTACGAATACCAGAATCGACTTTCCTGCTACAAAGATATGAAAGATAAAAAGAATAATTATTGTGATGATCAGAAGGAGACCGTACTTAAGATCAGCTATAGAGATGTAGGATTGGCTTATTATGAATGGCGTTTAAGTTATTTGAATATAAACTGGCTTAAGAATAATAAAATCGACGAATATAAACAGCGGAGTTTGGCGTTAATCCCTTTTATTCAAGCGCAGTAAAGGCATGTAGCAGTGATCTAACATCATCCGTTTGCAACTGCTCACGCATTTTTAAAAACTGCTTTTCATCCATGTCATAGAGCTTTAGAGAAAGTAGTTTCTTAATATCTTCTTCAGGGAAGCGATATTTAATAATTTTCGCAGGCACACCACCGACAATCGCATAAGGTGGCACATCTTTTGTGACGACAGCACCTGTTGCCACCACAGCACCTTCACCGAGCTTTACACCTTGCATAATCATGGCACGTGAGCCAATCCAGCAGCCATCTCCAATGACTGTATCACCTGCAGGCACAAAACTACGTGTATCGAATGGAAACGCAGAAATCCAGTCTGTTCGGTGTAACTGGTTACCACCCATCATAATCACGCATTCTGCGCCAAAACAGACGAAATTGCCGATATAAAGCTGGTCAATCGGCTTCTCTGGTGTAGCTGGCTTATCATGCAGATAACGCACCACACAACGCTCAAAACCTTGATCCCAATAGGCTGAGTAATAACTGTAATTGCCCTTAATATGAATATTTGGATTCTTCACCGTTTTCGAGATGAATTCGAACTCACACCAATGGTTCACAGGGGAATTAATCAACTTTTCAGCCATAACCGGGATACAAAAATAAGGAATACGCCATTATAGCGAATTGATCTTTAAGCTGGAGAACAATCCCATTCAACAACTGGCCTGATCAGGATTAAGTTTTATATGGCCTTAGCGGATTGAGGAATACGAGCAATGACTTTGATTTCGAAGTCAAACCCCGCTAGCCAAGTCACGCCTACAGCGGTCCAATTTGGATAGGGCTTTTGCATAAAAATCTGGTTTTTAACTTTCATAATGCTTTCAAATTGCTGTTCAGGATCGGTGTGAAAAGTCGTGACATCGACAATATCATCGAAAGTACAACCAGCCGCTGCCAATGTAGCAGCCAAGTTTTCAAAAGCACGTTCTACCTGTTTCTCAAAGTCAGGTTCAGGACTGCCATCTTCACGGCTACCAACCTGACCAGAAACAAATAATAAATCTTCTGATTTGATGGCAGCAGAATAACCATGCTGTTCATACAGGGCATGGCGATCTTGGGGAAATATTGCAGTTCTAGCCATGATAATCCTCGCTCAATATTTAATTTATACGTATTTTAGAAAGCAGTTCAAATCTTCACATACGCTTCGTATGTAAACATAATTGACATACGATGCGTATGTCAATTAAAATTTTTCACAATGCTGATGGAAACAACATATGTCTGTACGTGAACAAAAAATGGCGGAAACCCGCAAAAAACTCATAGAAGTCGCACGTCGTGCATTTGCTGAATACGGTTATGCGGACACTTCCATGGATAAGCTCACGGCAGAAGCAGGGCTAACCCGGGGTGCGCTATACCATCATTTTGGTGATAAAAAGGGCTTATTTGCTGCCGTGGTCGATCAGATTGATTCAGAAATGGCTGAATATGCCGGGCAACATCTGGAGCAGCCTGATGATCTATGGGAGGGATTGATGCTTGAAGGGCGTACCTATATCGAACATGCTTTAAATGCTGAGTTCCAACGGATTGTGCTACGTGATGGTCCGGCAGTATTAGGGGACCCCGCACATTGGCCAAGTCAAAATAAATGCCTGCAGTCGACACGTGAATGTGTAGAACAGTTACTGGCTGAAAGTAGATTAAAACCAGTCGATGCACTTACTGCGGCAGTCTTGCTAAATGGTGCAGCAATGAATGCAGCACTATGGGTCGCTTCTAGTGAGGATCCTGCACAGGTCTTACCTCAGGCTTTACAGGCATTTGAAGCCTTGGCATCTGGCTTCTTAAAATAAAGCCGATAGAAATTTCTAGTATCAATAAAAAACCCCTCATCTGAGGGGTCTTACAGCCTAAAATATCTATTTAATATTAGATATATTCAACGCTTACGATTTCGTATTCAACTTCACCTTGTGGAGTCACGATTTTCACATCGTCGCCTTCGTTTTTACCCAGCAGTCCACGCGCGATCGGAGAGTTCACAGAGATCTTGTTAATCTTAAAGTCTGCTTCGTCATCACCCACGATTTTGTAAGTTTTGCGCTCTTCAGTGTCTAGATTCTCAATAGTCACAGTGACACCAAAAACTACACGACCGTTTTGTTCCAGTTCTTTAACATCAATCACCTGGCAAGCGCCCAGTTTACCTTCGATGTCCTGAATACGGCCTTCACAGAAACCTTGCTGCTCACGTGCTGCATGATATTCTGCGTTTTCTTTTAAATCCCCATGCTCACGTGCCTCTGCAATCGCTGCAGTAATACGTGGACGATCCACAGTTTTCAGTTGGTGTAATTCTTTCTCTAAGGCAAGTTTGCCTTCGGGAGTCATAGGATAACGTTGCATAGTTGTCCCTCAGTAATAAAAATGAAAGTCTATAAATGAAAAAAAGCCCGCCACCGAGAAGGTGACGGGACTTCTCAGTAACGAATTAACCTACTGTTAAATCTTGCAAACGATATACATCCATCGGCAATTTAATTGCTAAAGCTTGGCATACAGCATCAGCACCATTCAGGGTAGTGGTATGGTATACCTTACCTTGAAGCGCAGAGCGACGGATTGAGAATGAATCCTGCTGAGCTTGTTTACCTTCAGTGGTATTGATAATGAGGTGAATTTCACCATTTTTCAAGCGGTCTACAATGTTTGGACGGCCTTCGGTTACTTTATTTACACGTTCACATTCAATACCTGCAGCTTTAATCACATCGTATGTGCCGCCAGTCGCAAGAATCTTGAAGCCGAAGTCAGCAAGCTGTTTTGCAATACCTACCGCACGTGGTTTATCAGAATCACGTACAGAGATAAATGCATGCTTCACTTCGCCTTCAGTTGGCAGACCAGGTAAACGATCGTTAGAGCCTAGAACAGCTTTATAGAACGCTTCACCAAATGTTTTACCAACACCCATCACTTCGCCTGTAGATTTCATTTCAGGGCCAAGGATCGGGTCAACACCAGGGAACTTGTTGAATGGGAATACTGCTTCTTTCACAGAGAAGTGAGCAGGGATAATCTCTTTGGTAAAGCCTTGAGACTCAAGAGATTGGCCAGCCATACAACGTGCAGCTACTTTTGCTAAAGATTCACCGATACATTTAGAAACGAACGGAACCGTACGAGAAGCACGAGGGTTCACTTCCAGAATGTAAACATCATCACCTTTAACTGCAAACTGAACGTTCATCAAGCCTACAACGCCAAGCTCTTTAGCCATAGCGATGGTTTGACGACGCATTTCGTTTTGCACGTCTTCAGACAATGAATATGGAGGAATCGAACATGCAGAGTCACCAGAGTGAATACCGGCTTGTTCAATGTGCTGCATAATACCGCCGATCACCACGTCTTTACCGTCAGATACGCAGTCCACGTCAACTTCAATCGCATCATCAAGGAAGTGATCCAGAAGAACAGGCGCTTCATTCGATGCTTGTACAGCATCACGTAAGTAGCGTTTTAATTCTTCGTCGTTATACACGATTTCCATCGCGCGACCACCGAGTACGTATGAAGGACGTACAACCAGTGGATAACCCACTTTAGCTGCTTCTGCCATACCTTCTTCAGCAGATTTTACGATGCTGTTATTAGGTTGACGAAGTTGCAGACGTTGAATCATTTGTTGGAAACGTTCACGGTCTTCTGCACGGTCAATCGCATCTGGAGATGTACCGATAATTGGCGCACCAGCTTCTTCCAAAGCACGAGCCAGTTTCAGTGGAGTCTGACCGCCGTACTGAACGATAATACCTTTCGGCTTTTCAGTACGTACGATTTCAAGAACGTCTTCAAGTGTAATCGGTTCGAAGTACAGACGATCAGACGTGTCATAGTCAGTTGAAACCGTTTCAGGGTTACAGTTCACCATGATGGTTTCATAACCGTCATCACGCATTGCCAGGGCAGCATGTACACAGCAGTAATCGAATTCGATACCTTGACCAATACGGTTAGGACCGCCACCAATCACCATGATTTTGTCACGGTTAGACGGATTAGATTCACACTCTTCATCGTAAGTTGAGTACATGTACGCTGTATCAGATTCAAACTCTGCTGCACATGTATCCACACGTTTGTAGACTGGAGTTACGCCCAGATTCCAACGGTGCTTACGGAATTGTTTTTGTGAAATACCCATCAGGTTGGCAATACGGTGGTCAGATAAACCTTTACGTTTAAATGAACGGATATTGTCAGCGTTAAGATCACCAAAACCTAAAGATTTGATTTGTTCTTCAGTTTTAACGATGTCTTCGATCTGGATCAGGAACCAGCGGTCAATATTGGTTGCCGCAAATACTTCATCAAGCGTGAAACCGTGACGGAATGCATCAGCCACATACCAGATACGTTCTGGACCTGGAACTTTAAGTTCTTGAAGAATCTTCTCGCGCGCACCTTCAGTACCCACTTCGATTTTTTCATCAAAACCAGTTGCACCAACTTCAAGACCGCGAAGTGCTTTGTTCACAGACTCCTGGAAGTTACGACCAATCGCCATAACTTCACCTACAGATTTCATCTGTGTAGTTAGTGTCGCATCAGCTTGCGGGAATTTTTCGAAGTTGAAACGTGGAATCTTGGTAACAACGTAGTCAATTGCTGGTTCGAACGATGCTGGAGTTGTACCGCCAGTGATGTCGTTTTTCAGCTCATCAAGGGTATAACCAACAGCCAGTTTCGCTGCGATTTTCGCAATCGGGAAACCAGTCGCTTTAGATGCCAGTGCAGATGAACGCGATACACGTGGGTTCATCTCGATGATTACCATACGACCATCTTTCGGGTTAATACCGAACTGAACGTTAGAACCACCCGTTTCAACACCGATTTCACGAAGAACTGCTAAAGATGCATTACGCATCAACTGGTATTCTTTATCAGTCAGTGTTTGTGCAGGCGCAACAGTGATCGAGTCACCGGTGTGTACGCCCATTGGGTCAAAGTTTTCGATCGCACATACAATGATACAGTTGTCGTTTTTGTCACGAACAACTTCCATCTCGTACTCTTTCCAGCCAATCAATGATTCATCGATCAATAATTGGTGAGTAGGAGAGAGGTCGAAACCGCGTTCACAGATTTCCAGGAATTCTTCACGGTTGTAAGCAATACCACCGCCTGAACCACCCATCGTAAATGATGGACGGATAATCACAGGGAAACCGAAGCGCGCTTGAATCTCAAGTGCTTCTTCCATAGATTCAGCAATAGCCGCTTTTGGACATTCCAGACCAATTTTACGCATTGCTTCGTCAAACAGTTTACGGTCTTCTGCTTTTTCGATCGCTTCTTTGGTCGCGCCGATCAGTTCAACGTTGTATTTTTCAAGAATACCGTTGGCATCCAGTGCAAGGGCACAGTTCAGTGCAGTCTGGCCACCCATCGTTGGAAGCACAGCATCTGGACGTTCTTTTTCAATAATTGCTGCAACAGTCTGCCAGGTAATCGGTTCGATATACGTCGCATCTGCCATTGCAGGGTCGGTCATAATGGTCGCTGGGTTAGAGTTCACCAGAATAACGCGGTAGCCTTCTTCACGAAGCGCTTTACATGCTTGAGCACCTGAGTAGTCAAACTCACATGCTTGACCGATGACGATCGGACCAGCACCAATGATCAAGATGCTTTTAATGTCAGTACGTTTAGCCATGATGCTTCCTTAATTACTTCTTAGATGCTTCGATAAGTTCGATGAAATGATCGAACAATGGTGCGCAGTCATGTGGACCAGGGCTTGCTTCAGGGTGACCCTGGAAGCTGAACGCAGGTTTGTCTGTACGATGGATACCTTGGTTTGTACCATCAAACAGTGAGCGATGAGTCACACGCAATACCGCAGGCAAGGTGCTTTCATCCACTGCGAAGCCGTGGTTTTGAGAAGTAATCATCACTGTACCAGTTTCGATGTTCTGTACAGGATGGTTAGCGCCATGGTGACCGTGCGGCATTTTTACCGTTTTAGCACCCGATGCAAGAGCAAGAATCTGGTGACCTAAGCAGATACCAAATACTGGAATTTCAGTTGTTTCAACAATTGTTTTTACAGCTTCAATTGCGTAGTCACATGCAGCTGGATCGCCAGGACCATTTGACAGGAATACGCCATCTGGATTTAACGCAAGTACTTTTTCAGCAGGAGTTTGTGCAGGCACCACAGTCAATTTACAGCCGCGGTCTGCGAGCATACGCAAGATGTTGGTTTTGACACCGTAGTCGTATGCAACCACATGGAATTTAAGTTCAGGTTGAGTAAAGCCTTTGCCAAGTGCCCATGAGCCTTCAGTCCATTCGAAACCGGTCGGATCACAGCATTCTTTCGCAAGGTCTAAACCACTTAAACCACCGAATGCACGTGCTTTTTCGACTGCTTCTTCTTCAGTGATGTTTTCACCCGCAAGGATACAACCGTTTTGTGCACCTTTATCACGCAAAATTCGAGTTAATCGTCGCGTGTCGATGTCAGCAATGGCAACTACATTGTGCTGTTTTAAATAATCACCGAGTGATTGATTCGCACGGAAGTTACTATGTAGTAAAGGAAGGTCACGGATAATTAAACCGTTTGCCCATACTTTATGAATACGACCTGATTCAGCGTCTTCTTCGTTGCAACCTGTGTTACCGATATGTGGGTAAGTCAGCGTTACAAGCTGCTGTGCATAACTAGGATCAGTCAAAATTTCTTGATAGCCAGTCATGGCAGTGTTGAAAACGACTTCACCAGTCGTACAACCCGATGCGCCAATTGAAGTACCTTTAAAGATAGTTCCGTCGGCAAGGGCTAAAATTGCTGGGGTGCTCAAACCAAAGCTCCTGAAATTTAGGCTGTAAAAAAGCGAGTAGACGAAAAAAAAGGAAGGTTAATTTTTAAACCTACCCTCCTATGTCTGCTCGCTTGAACTTAACACGGCATTATACGCAGAACCACCCCCCAAGTCCAATAGCTTTACAGCAAAAGTATGAGATAAATGGCTTGCTTTTTGCTTGAAAGTCTGTTTTACGAACAACGTAAAAAAATGTAAGCAATTAAGAATTGTCTAACAAATCAAATCTTAATTTTTATCAAAACTACTAATATGGATGAGTCGTAATATAACTATAGGAATAAGACACATGACTACAGCAGCGAAATCTTCCCAATCCAAGAAAAAAATCAATACTGTGGTTTCAGAAACGACTGAACAGCTTGAAAAAGTAGCAGCTGAAGCCAAAGAACAGGTGGTGGAAACCATCGAAGAAAGCAAAGAGAAACTTGAAGTCGAAGCGAAACAGCTGGGTGATACTGTGCAGGAGCAGTTACGTCAGTTAAAACAGGATCTGTTGCAACGGATCGATACTTTGAAAGAGCAGTTATTTGGTTCGCAAAAAGAACTGACTGAATTAACCAGCTTTATCAAAACCGAATTTACTGCAGTCATTGAAGACTTATCCAATATGGGTAAGGAACTGAAAGAAGATGTCAGCCAGATCTCGACCAAACATAAAGAGCATCTGACTGGTACATTCAAGCGCTCAAAAGACAGTACCATTGAAGTTCTAAAAAAGGTCAAACCCATGGTAAAAGCTGAAAGTTCAGAAAAAAGCCCTGAGCTGAAGAGTTAAGGGAAGACGCTGACTTAAATTGCATGAAAGGAGAACTGGATACGTTCTCCTTTGTCTTTTTGAGGCAAAACGGACTCACAATAATAATGAAAGGGGGTCACGATGCAGCAGCATTATTTTGTAGGTGTACTTTGTTTACTGACGCTGATTATGATGCTTAATCTGGAAAGTTGGTTGATGCGTGCACTTTATCTCGGTGTGATGATGTTATGTCTGGGATTCTTTGGACTAACTTTTGGAACGATTATCCTGATCATCTTCACGTTAACTGTAATTTTTTATGCCGCGGTAAAATCAGTGCAGGACAATTACCGCTTACATCACTAAAATGTCGAAAACAATTAAAATGAACTCTTAGTCTATCAGCTTAAATAACGTTTAAATCATTATCAAAATAGCCAGCCCTAAGTGTTGAGAGCAGGCTAATTATTTCAATTTAATATTGACCTGAATCTACGTAGAGAAAATACAGAAAAATATTTTCTTCAAGCTATAACAGCGAACTTTGAGCGGATGAGCCGGAAAAGCCCATAAAAAAACGTGAGACTTTAATGCTCACGTTTTTTAATATCTTTGTTATCCAGCAAATGCTTTTAATCTGCATTAAAAGACATGCAGCCAATCCCGTTTATTGTGGAAGTCTGCTTCTGGGCTGCTGTGCTGCATCGCAAAGTATTGATCACCTTGTGAGGTTTTTAATACTGCTGTCAGACCAATAAACAGGTCTGCCCATTTAAGTTTATGCTCAACCATAAACTCGGTCAGATCCAGACTGACATTCAGACCATAATGGGTGCGTTTAAGCTGATCCAGTTCGATATCGTATGCAGCAGGTGGCGGCATATCTTCCGGATAGCGATATTCCTCAAACTGATAGGCTTGCCAGGCCTGAGAAGGGGAGAGATTGATTTCGCGATAATAATCTTCACCCTGAACCCCGATAAAGATTTCAAAGCAGGTCTGTTCCCACAAAAAATCACGACGGGGATGTGCAGTAACCATTTCTGGCCACAGCACGTATTGGTTGGGATCACGCAACCAAAATCCGACATTCAAGCTGCATGGATTTTGCTGTTCGATGGCACCGACCAATGAGATTGCCTGAAAACGGCGATCAAATGCGCTGAGTTCGTAACTGGCCATAAATCCTGTACTTAGTTAGAAAGATGGGCAAAACGGACAAGATTGGATAACTTCTGGTTTTGCTTTGGTGCTTTCTTGTAAAGCAGCGCAATTTTACCAATAGTTTGTACCACTTCAGCACCTGTAGTTTCTGAAAGTTCAGCAATGAGTGCTGCACGTGCTTCACGGTCTTCAGCCACCACTTTTACTTTAATGAGTTCGTGATCATTAAGGGCACGATTTAGCTCTTCAACTACAGATTCGGTTAAGCCTTTGTCACCAAGCATTACAACCGGGTTTAATGCATGTCCAATTTGACGTAAACGCTTACGTTCCTGAATAGATAAAGACGCCATGAGAGATAACCTGATTTTTAAAACGGCTTAGTATAGCAAAAGCGAAAAATAAACGCTGTAAATTCTCAGGAAATAATCACTTGTAAATAATCGCAAATTACACCGGAATACTCAGATTTAGATACACATGTATACTGCAAAAAATGTGTTTTTCCCGTACAATGAATCATTAGAAGTTTTTTTTATTTAGAGAGTTATGGCAACACGCATTACCAACCAAAAGTTATCTAAAAGTAGTCGTGCGTGGATGAGAGAGCATCTTGATGACTTTTATGTGAAAAAAGCACAAAAAGAAGGTTATCGTGCCCGTGCTGCGTACAAGTTGCTAGAAATTCAGGAAAAATACGGCATTATCAAACCCGGCATGACTGTAGTGGACCTGGGTGCTGCCCCAGGAAGCTGGTCCCAGATTGCCGGAAAACTGGTCGGTGATAAAGGTCTGGTGATTGCATCAGACATCTTGGAAATGGATGCGCTACCTGATGTGACTTTCTTGCAGGGCGATTTCCGTGAACAAGAAGTATTCGATAAATTGTTAAATATTTTAAACGGACGCACAGTAGACGTTGTAATTTCAGATATGGCCCCCAATACATCAGGTAATAGAGCTGTAGATCAACCACGTCAGATTTATTTATGTGAACTTGCTCTGGATTTTGCCAACAAGGTACTCGGCCCGAAAGGACAGTTTGTAGTGAAAGTATTCCAGGGTTCAGGTTTTGATGAATTTCGTAAAGAAGTCGTCAACAGTTTTGATGTATTGAAGACGATTAAACCTGCTGCATCACGTGCCCGTTCGAAAGAAGTGTTTCTGGTCGGACAGGGGCGCAAGAAGGCTTTGAAATAAAGTTTACTTGCCAACACGTTAAAAATTGTGCATTTTGTAGGTTTTTACATTATTGCAAATTGATTTGCAGCTTATTGATTAAGGTCACCCTTCGAGGGCATGATCAAATTAGATTGGAATGGGAAATAAAGCTTTGAGCGATCTTTTTAAGAATGCCGTATTGTGGCTCGTGATACTGGGTGTGCTGGTGTTAATCTTCAGCAACGTCAGTGACCGCAATCAACCGACTACAATGAACTATTCGGAGTTCGTTGCCGCGGTCAATGCTGGCCAAATTAAACAAGTTACAATTGATGGCGAAAGAATTCGCGGTGAAAAATCAAACGGTTCAGAGTTTGAAAGCATTCGCCCGGCAGTTCAAGACCCAGAACTGATGCCAAGCCTGATTAAAAATAATGTGGTCGTTGAAGGTGAAGCGCCTCAACGTCAAGGCTTGCTCATGCAATTGCTGATTGCAAGTTTCCCTGTGCTTCTAATCATTTTGTTATTCATGTTCTTTATGCGCAACATGGGTGGCGGTGCAGGCGGCAAGAATGGCCCAATGAGCTTTGGTAAATCTAAAGCGAAAATGCTATCTGAAGACCAGATCAAAGTAACATTTACTGATGTGGCGGGTTGTGATGAAGCAAAACAGGAAGTAGTCGAAATTGTTGACTTCCTAAAAGATCCTGCAAAATTCAAACGATTGGGTGCGACTATTCCTAAAGGCGTCCTGATGGTGGGTCCTCCAGGTACAGGTAAAACCTTGCTGGCTAAAGCCATTGCAGGTGAAGCAAAAGTTCCATTCTTTAGTATCTCAGGTTCTGACTTCGTTGAAATGTTTGTGGGTGTCGGTGCATCTCGTGTACGTGACATGTTCGAACAGGCAAAACGACATGCACCATGTATCATCTTCATTGATGAGATTGATGCAGTCGGTCGTCATCGTGGTTCAGGTACAGGTGGCGGTCATGATGAACGTGAACAGACTTTGAACCAGATGCTGGTGGAGATGGACGGTTTCGAAGGCAATGAAGGCATTATCGTCATCGCAGCAACTAACCGTGCTGACGTACTGGATAAAGCCTTACTTCGTCCAGGTCGTTTCGATCGTCAAGTAATGGTAGGTCTGCCAGATATTAAAGGTCGTGAGCAAATCCTGAATGTACACTTGAAGAAACTTCCTTCTACTACTGGTGTAGATGTCAAAGTTCTTGCTCGTGGTACGCCAGGCTTCTCAGGTGCACAGTTGGCGAATCTTGTAAACGAAGCGGCATTATTTGCTGCCCGTCGTAACAAGAACACAGTCGATATGCATGACTTTGAAGATGCGAAAGATAAACTGTACATGGGTCCTGAACGTAAATCGATGGTACTTCGTGAAGAAGAACGTCGTGCTACGGCTTACCATGAAGCAGGTCATGCGATTGTGGCAGAAATGCTTCCAGGTACAGACCCTGTGCATAAAGTTACCATCATGCCGCGTGGCTGGGCATTGGGTGTTACCTGGCAGTTGCCTGAATTTGACCAGACTAGCCATTATAAAGACAAAATGTTGAATGAACTTTCAATCCTGTTCGGTGGTCGTATCGCAGAGGAAGTCTTCATTAACCAGATGTCGACTGGTGCTTCGAATGACTTTGAACGTGCAACTAAAATGGCACGTGCAATGGTGACCAAATATGGTATGTCGGACAAGTTAGGCGTCATGGTCTATGAAGATGACTCTCAACAGTCATTTATGGGTAGCATTGGTACCCGTACGATTTCTGAGGCAACCCAACAACAGGTAGATGCGGAAGTTCGTCGCATCATTGATGAGCAATACAAGGTTGCACGCGATATCCTTGAAAATAACAAAGATATTGCCCATGCCATGGTGAAAGCGCTGCTTGAGTGGGAAACAATTGATCGTGAACAGATTCGTGACATTATGGAAGGTCGTGAGCCAAAACCACCTAAAGTTTATGTTTCAGACAATCCAGTGATTGATGTAACACCGACTGATGGTCCAATGACTCCTCCGCCATTACCAGCGAACTAAGTTAACAATTAAAACCACCTTCGGGTGGTTTTTTTATGGCTATTGTTTTGTCATATCTAGTTGAATGCTATAGTCAATTTATAAAAATCAATGAGTAAAAATAAGAATGAATTTACTTGTTCTGGAATCCAGTATTTATCAGCTACGTTTGGAGCCACTGAGCTGGGAACATTTTGCAGACTTAGAAAATGCATGTGCCGAAGGGGACTTGGGGGAAGTGTTATATAATTCGGTACCTTACCTACATAAACTTAAACACTACTTTACCCAAGCTTTTGAACAGCAGTCCAAAGGTGAAAGAATGGCTTTTGCCGTGATTGATTTAACTTCAGACCGAGCAATCGGCACCACCAGCTTTCATGATATCAAGCCGGAAATTCCACGCGTTGAAATTGGCTTTACCTGGTATGCCAAACCTTATCAACGAACCTATGTAAACCGGGTCTGTAAATATCTTTTGTTGCAGCATGCATTTGAAGAGCTGAATGCTCAAGTGGTAGGCTTTCGGACTGATCATCTGAATCTTAAAAGTCAAAAAGCTATTGAAGCTCTGGGTGCCAAACAGGATGGCATCATTAGATGTCATATGCTGCGTAAAGATGGCGTGACACTCAGAGATAGTTATATCTATAGTATTTTAAAAAGCGAATGGGTTGATGTAAAAGCGTTACTGCAATCCAAGCTGATGCAATATTCCAATAAGAACTATTTTGAAATCTAGCTATTGAATAGATTGAGCTTTGCTTTATTGATCTTTCCATAAGACAATACCGGGGTTATTGTGAACTAGGATTGAACCATGCAGCTGAAGCCACTACGACCACAGATCTGGACTTTCGGTCATTTGAAACTGGATTTGTCTCAGCCGCATGTGATGGGAATTTTAAATGTGACTCCGGATTCCTTTAGCGATGGGGGGCTGCACAATCAGAAAGATCAGGCAGTAGTAAAAGCCCTGGAAATGATTGCTGATGGTGCCACCGTAATTGATGTGGGTGGTGAATCTACACGTCCAGGTGCATCAGTCGTGGAAGTTGAAGAAGAAATCCGTCGTGTTGTGCCTGTAGTTGAAGAACTGGCCAAGCATGATGTGATCATCTCGATTGATACTTCACAGCCAGAAGTGATTAAAGCAGCCGTGAAAGCGGGCGCACATATCTGGAATGATGTACGCGCGCTCACTCGTCCACAAGCGTTAGAGACGGCAGCAGAACTGAATATTCCGGTGATCATCATGCATATGCGTGGTGAGCCGACTACGATGAATAATCTGGATCAGTATGATGATGTGACTCAGGATGTGATTCGGGAACTGTCACAACGGGTTCAAGATGCTCTAGATGTGGGTGTTAAAGCTGAACATATCATGATTGATCCTGGTTTTGGATTTGCAAAAAATGCCCAGCAAAATTTAAAGCTGTTGCAAGAGTTTTATAAATTGACAGAAATGGGCTATCCGATTTTGTCTGCTTTATCCCGCAAACGTTTTATTGGTGCTGCTCTGAATGGTGCAGAACCACAAGCACGTGCAGTAGGTTCGGCTGCGGCGCATTTGCTGAGCATTCAGCAAGGTGCCTGTATGGTTCGAGCACATGATGTCAAGGTAACAGCAGACGCCATCAAAATCTGGAAAGCTATGCAAAATGCCTAAATCTGGGCTGAAAGACATATAGGAGCACAAGCTGTTTGGCTTTTAAACAGCAATGTGCTATACAGGCACGCTTAAGTTAGATTGTCATCTTTTAGAGTGCCTGTAATGTTTGCAGATTTACTTCTCCCCATGTTCGATGATGAATATTATCCCGATATTCTGGTTGCAGAAATCAAGCAACACATCGAACGTTTTGCTTCAAAAGTATCTAAATCGGGTTTATCAGATCAGGATGTATATCAGCTGGCCCATGAGACTGTGGCAGACATCAATGCCATGAAGCCACAGTTTGAAGATCTGGACTCTTCTCTGGATGATACTGCCGCAGACTATATTGCCGAGGCCATGATGATGGTCGTGCAAGAGCAGGGTCTGTTTGATATTGAAATGGAAGAACTGGTCGTTAATCGCGAATGGTAAAAAAAGCCCTGTTAAACAGGGCTTTTTTTTAATAATCTGAAAATACGTCTTTTAAATTTTTATAATGAATTTCATCCAGTAATTTCTGCTCTTCCAGCATGCAGCTATGATGCAAATCCAGATAATACTGTTTTAAATCTTTTTGATAAGGCACCGGTTCCGGCTCTTTGCTTTGCGATTGCTGATAAGACCAGTAAGCCAGCTGACGGATTTTCTGCAAACGTACCAATAGGGTGCTGCGAGTCGAAACTCTAAAGCAGGGCTCAACTAAAACCGGTACGAGGCTACTGAAAGCAAGCAGGGCCAAACAAGGCAAGGTAATAAATGCTGAGTGAAAATACTGATAATTTATAAATGACAGAATCGCAATCAGGGTTTGCATATACAGGCAGAGTTGCAAACGCTTGGCATAGCGAACAGAACTGTATTTCGCCTGAAACTGGGCGCGCCAGATATAAGGATAGAGCATGCCGATCATTACAATAGTACCTGCACTAAGCGCCTGATATTTTGAAGTCACAAAGTCAGGGTAAAACGGCAGCGAAAAGCACAGGCAACAAAATCCTGTGATCATGATCAGAATACCAATACGTAAATACAGATAGAGATCAGTGGTCTGGTTCAAATATTTATAACGGCCATAGCTGAGGCTGCAAAAGAATGCATCAGGATGGCGTAATTGCAATCTGGCTAGATCAAAAGAACGGGATGCAGACATGGGAAGGGCACATTCTATTGGTGATAATCACGCATAAAAAAACCAGCTGAATGCTGGAGATTTTCATTGCACCATTCTAATCAGAATTAAAATGGTGCCCGAGGCCAGACTCGAACTGGCACGCTTTGTGGGCGGGGGATTTTAAATCCCCTGTGTCTACCGATTTCACCACTCGGGCATGTGCGCAATAATAGAGGACGAAATAAAGCTTGGCA
This sequence comes from Acinetobacter sp. YH12137, assembly GCF_013418535.1. NCBI lineage: Bacteria > Pseudomonadati > Pseudomonadota > Gammaproteobacteria > Moraxellales > Moraxellaceae > Acinetobacter > Acinetobacter sp. YH12137. The sequence goes on from NZ_VPBW01000001.1 coordinate 130,691, forward strand.
AGTAAATTTCAATACGTTTGCTTTATTTTCAAGCAATTCAGTAGTTTAAATTAAAAAATTAAATCCATAGTGCTAGATGATAAGCGTGAGAAGTCATGTAATTTTCTATTTCAGGCCGTGATTCATAAAACATTTACAGGTGCTCGTCCAGATAAGTATCGATATCGATGTATTTAATCTTCTTGCACTGCTCATGTTCCAGTTTAAACAAGCGGGTATGTAAATCCGCATAGTGCTGAAGCTGATTTTTCAATTCTTCATTTGGGGAGGTCGGCTTGGAATGAAAAAATAATTTCAGACGTAGTTTCCAGGTTTGTTGATAAGCCCAGAAACAGATGCGACGTAACTGCTGCAGTTGATATTGTTCAGTGCTATTGGTAGCAGGGCGGAACATATTTTCTTTATAGAACCGTACAAAACCAAAACTGATCCCGAAAAAGAATAGAATCCACATGGTCATACTGCTTTGTAGAAAAACCAGATTCAGCGCTTCCAGCACAATGACTACAGTGAGTTTAATCGGTGTATGTCTTAAAAACTGATAGAGGGAATGAGAAGAGTGCCGGATCTGCTTGATCACTAGTGGAACCACCAGCATCAGAAATAACAGAATAGTCAGAATTGCATAAGCTTGCGCCTGAAAGTCTGGGGCAGTTGATAGCTTAGAGGAATAAACATCTTTGAGAACCAGGCTAATCGGTACAAAGATCATGGCAGCCAGCACCCAGGGAATCAGTTCCTTGAGATCACTTAAAATACCCTTGGTCTTGATCTGGCCATAAAACAGATAATTTCTTTTGAAGGCAGCGGGATAAAGCAGTTTAAGTTGCTGCAATAAAAGATCAATCTGTTTGGTTTGCATGATAAAAAGTAAATAAGAAACTTGCCGCCTACTATAGCCAATTTACGCCAGAATGATAGAGATGATCCGGATTTTGCAATTATTAGAGTTGAAGCTAAAGATTTTAATTTTTTAGTGAGGATTTATGCGAAAATAGTCCATTGCATATTTATTTTTTAGGGACAGTTTATGACTGATCAATCTCCTGCGACGCTAAGCGACATCGAAATTTTAGACATCCTTCAAACCATGAAGAATGATGAGCTAGATACGGAAGCAAAAGAAGTTATTCGTCAGGGTGGTAAAGCGGGTCGTCAGGAAGCGCATAAACAGGCGCTGGTTGTATTGAATCAGTCATTTGAAGAAAAATTTGTTGAAGCAGTTTCTCTGGCCCTGAATCTGAATGAAGCCCAAATCAAAAAAATCCGCTATAAGAAAGACCGTATCCGTATTTTAAAAGCGCGTGGCGTTGATTACCTGGCAATTGATGGTGCGGAAACTGCCTTTGTACTGGCACAGATTGCACAGGCGATTCTACGTGAAGATGCGGTCGTCACTCATGACTTACATAATATTTTCCCATTCTGGAAAGAAGGCTGGCCAATGGTGCAATTTGATAATACCTACAAAATTTTGCAGGAAGATATCCAGATCCATTATCAGGCAGTCCTTGAAGCACTTTTATCAAAAATCTAAACTGAATTGAATATAAAAAAGCACCTTCGGGTGCTTTTTTAATGAGAATAAAATAGGGAAAGCAGCCAACGCACAGGAAAGATAAACAGCCGCCACCAAGTGATGAGTGGATAATAAAAATATTCGCCTATTCTTAAAGTCGAATCAAATCCTTGCCGACGCCGCTCATAAGGATAGGGAGTCAGCCAGATTGAAAGTAAAATGAGCACAATTGCTAGGATCAGAAATACAGGCTGTTGATCTTGCATAAAGAAGAAATAGATTAAATATAAGGCCGAATAAAAACTCAGACAGGCGAGTAGCGCAGCAATATTCATAAAAGTCTCATTATTATTGTTTTTCGAGTTTTAAAAAAATTGAAGAAGAACCAGATTATTCTGATTCTTCTGTCGGTGGCTTTTTCACTTCTAGCATACGTGTAACCAGTAACTGGTCAATCTTGAAATGATCAACATCGACAACTTCAAACTTATAACCCGCATGTAGCACAATATCTGCAGGACGTGGAATCTTGCGCAGCTTGAACATCATAAAACCAGCCAGAGTTTCATAATTCTCTTCATCTGGCATTTCATCAATTTCCAGCGCATGTTTGATGTCTTCAATGGGCGTACTGCCATCAATCAACCATGAATTGCTGTCACGCTTAATGATCTGCTGGTCTTCTTCCAGGGGAGTAACCCAGTCGCCCATCACGGTAATCATAATGTCGGAAAGGGTAATCACACCTACGACCAAGGCATATTCATTAATAACGACGGCGAACTTTTCCTTGGTTGAACGGAAGCGATCCAGTAATTCAGATAGAGTCAGTGTATCTGGAATGGTTAGAACCGTACGGATGGTATTTTCATTTAACTGAAGTAAAGACTGATTATTCAGAATACGAACCAGAATATCTTTGGAGTCGACATATCCAATCACATCGTCGATATTTTCATTACAGACCAAAAACTTGGAATAAGGAAATTCAGCCAGTTTTTGACGAATACTGGCTTCTGATTCTTTCAAGGTAAAGAACACCACATTTTCGCGAGTCGTCATACTGGAAGGAACATTACGTTCTTCAAGCTCAAACACGTTCTCAATAAAGTGATGTTCCTGTTTCTGTAATACACCTGCCTGAGCACCCGCATCCATTACCGCTGAAATATCCGCAAAGGTAATATTGTCGTCTCGGATGGTATTCACTTTAAATAAGCGGAACAACAGGTTCGCAATGGCATTGATGAACCAAGCCAATGGTTTACAGATTTTGATAAATACCTGAATCGGATTAATCACCGAGACAGAAATTTTTTCTGGAGCGATCATGGCCAGACGTTTCGGCATCAAGTCCGCAAACAGAATAAATAATGAAGTAACTGCGGTGAAGGACAGGCTGAATGCAATCGTTTCAGTCCAAGGACCTTGATAAAATCTGGAAAGTAAATTGATGATATAAGGGCGGAAGGCGCCTTCACCTAAAATACCGCCTAAAATGGCAACGGCGTTTAAACCGATTTGGGAAGCTGCAAAAAAGTCAGCAGAGTTTTCTTGTAAATCTAAAACTTTTTGAGCGCGAATATCTCCCGATTCAGCCAAAATTTTCAATTTGACCTTACGGGCACCTGCAAGCGCGATTTCTGTTAATGATAAAAAACCGGCCCCCGCGATGAGTAATAAGATAATCACGATGTTTTGAAAGAGGCTCACGAATCCACCTGTGGATTAATATGATCTAGCTAAAAATATTTTTAACACAAAAAAAGACTTGAGGTACAAATAAAGCAACTCAAGTCTCTAGAGTATAAGCTTAAAAATGAGCAATTTAGCTAATATTCAATTTAATAATGCGAAAATTGCGAATTATTCATTAAAAATTCACGATTTTCTTCTTCGATCATCTGACGGGCTACATATAGAATCAGCTGACGTAACCAGCGATGGGCGGGATGATGATGCAATAAAGGACACCACGCCATCTTCAATTCAAACTCAGGAATATAGAATGGTGGATCTTTAATGAGTAAGTTCTGGTTTTTGGCTTGCAGACGTGCAATACGGGTCGGTAATGTTGCTACAAGATCGACATTGGCAGCCAGAAGACCAGGCATCTGATAATGACGGGTAAATACCGAAATCTTACGTTTTTGGCCAATACGTTCAAGAGCCTGATCAATCCAGCCGAGACCCGCCTGTTTCTCAGGGTTTACCCCAAAGCCAACGCCCATACCGGTTTTCGATACCCAGATATGCTGTGCATCCAGATAGCTTTTCAGATTCAGGTTGCCCGCAGCCGGATGCTTGTTATTTAACAGGCAAGAAAAGCTGTCACGCCAAACCAGTACCTGATGGAAGCTTTGCGGAATTTCATTAAAACGGTTAATCGCCAGATCAACTTTACCTTGTTCCATGTCACGATAGGACACATCACTTGGGGTTAAGAAGTCGAGAACCACATTCGGTGCTTCTGAACGTAATGCTTTCACCAGGCGTGGTACCAGTGTGGCTTCAGCATAATCTGAAGTCATGATGCGGAAGACACGGTTTGAAGTATAAGGACGGAACTCGGTACGCGGTTCCAGAATCATGGAAAGATCCGCTAAGGCATCACGGATACGAGGTTGGAGTTCTAGTGCACGTTCTGTTGGGGTCATACCTTCAGAAGAGCGAATCAGGAGGGGATCATTAAATAAATTTCGTAAGCGACGTAAAATGTTACTCATCGCAGGCTGGGTTACCCCAAGTTGTTCTGCAGCACGCGTGACATTTTTTTCACGTAGAAGTACGTCAAGATAAATGAGGAGATTAAGATCGACCCGCTCCAGATTCATAAAAAAAATACCGAAAATAAAATTATGAAATTATATGGATTATGCCATAACTACTATAACTTGTGTACGCAACTGATGAAAAAAAGCCCAGCTGATTGTACTGAAATACCTTTTTAGAGTCTCTTTCACCGCAGATTTTGCCAGTCTGAATCCTTCTCTATTTTTAAGAGCAGAAAGGAAATCTGGCTGCCTTCGAAACGAAAGAAAAGTATTTCTAAGAAACAGAGGGAATTAGCAAATAATGTGCCAGGTTTGATAAAAAATATTTCAACAAATAAATGAAAAATAATTCTTTTGAAATAAGTATTCTAGGTTTTAAGGCTTAGAAAATAGACAAAATTTGCTGAAATTAAGCGCTGCTAAAGTCTTGCAAGACTTAAGTCTAATGAATATTTTTTACTCATGTTGCTGATGTTTTAGGCAAAATACAAATTTAAAAATTTAAAAATAAAATATTAAATACAATAACTTATAAAAAACTGATCAATATATAATTAGACTTTCATCTACATATTTTTTAAATAAATAATGATAATTCTTGCAGAATATTGGATTAATTTTTCGAAGCCCACTAATCTTTAGCTATCCCAACGGATCGTCGAAAATCTGAACAAGTCATTGAGGGTGTGATTTGAGCGGTTCGTTGCAGAAAAATCCTAATATTAATACAGGAATATATCATGACTACATACCAAACAGCGATTGATGCAATCCGCGAATTAAAAGCGAAATTCGGTAACACTTGGGCAGACATCAGTCCTGAAGATGCTGCGCGTATGCAACTTCAAAACCGTTTCAAAACTGGTTTAGACATTGCTAAATATACAGCGGCGATTATGCGTCGTGATATGGCTGCTTATGATGCAGACTCTAGCAAATACACTCAATCACTAGGCTGCTGGCACGGTTTCATCGCTCAGCAAAAAATGATTGCGAACAAAAAATACTTCGGTACAACTGAACGTCGCTATATCTACCTTTCTGGCTGGATGGTTGCTGCACTTCGTTCAGAATTCGGTCCTCTTCCTGACCAATCTATGCATGAAAAAACTTCTGTTCCTGCATTGATCGAAGAAATCTACACATTCTTACGTCAAGCTGATGCGAAAGAACTGAACGACCTGTTCCGCGCACTTAAAAAAGCTCAAGACGCTGGTGATACAGCTAAAGCTGCTGAAATCACTTCACAAATCGACAACTTCCAAACTCACGTTGTGCCAATCATTGCGGACATCGACGCTGGTTTCGGTAACGAAGAAGCGACTTACTTACTAGCTAAGAAAATGATCGAAGCGGGTGCTTGTGCACTTCAAATCGAAAACCAGGTTTCTGACGCGAAACAATGTGGTCACCAAGCTGGTAAAGTTACAGTTCCACACGAAGACTTCATCGCAAAAATCCACGCTCTTCGCTATGCATTCCTTGAAATGGGTCTTGACGACGGTATCATCGTTGCACGTACTGACTCTGAAGGCGCTGACTTGACTCAAAAAATCCCAGTGGTTAAAGAGCCAGGCGACATCGCTTCTCAATACATCAGCTACTTAGACACTCAAGAAATTGACATCTCTGAAGCACAAGAAGACGAAATCCTGATCAAACGTGATGGCAAACTTCACCGTCCTAAACGTCTTGCTTCTGGCTTGTACCAGTTCCGTGAAGGCACTCAGATCGACCGCGTTGTACTTGACTGTATCACTAGCTTACAAAATGGTGCTGACCTTCTTTGGATCGAAACTGCGACTCCAAACGTAGCTGAAATCGCCCACATGGTTAACCGTGTACGTGAAGTTGTGCCAAATGCGAAACTTGTTTACAACAACTCTCCATCATTCAACTGGACACTGAACTTCCGTCAACAAGCGTACGACCGTTGGGTTGCTGAAGGTAAAGACGTATCTGCATACGACCGCGCTAAACTGATGAGCGCTGAGTACGACGATTCTGAATTGGCTGCTGAAGCTGACGAAAAAGTTCGTACATTCCAAGCAGACGCTTCTCGTGAAGCAGGTGTGTTCCACCACTTGATCACTCTGCCTACTTACCACACAGCTGCTCTTTCTACTCACGAGCTTGCTCAAGGTTACTTCGGTTCTGAAGGTATGTTGGCGTATGTTGCTGGCGTACAACGTAAAGAAATCCGCGGTGGTATCGCTTGTGTGAAACACCAAGCAATGGCTGGTTCTGACATCGGTGACGACCACAAAGAAATCTTCGCTGGTGACAACGCGCTTAAAGCGGGTGACGATGCGAAAAACACAATGAACCAATTCTCTGCTTAATCAGCTCTGAATCGATTCTAAAAAAACCCTGCGCAAGCAGGGTTTTTTTATGCCTAAAATAAAAATAATAACCTTATAAATTGTTGAAATAGCTAGATGAAAGGCAAAATCTTCATATTTTCTTCATGATTCAATTTTATACATATTTTTCTGTGATCAAGCCTTGCATTCTCTAGGCCACTGCCTGAATATCCTTAAGCTGACTCAATAATGCAACGCTTTCCATAATTCATTAAATTCAAAGTGATTCAGACTTATGCTGTCTAAGTTTTTCATTCATCGTCCTATTTTTGCAGGTGTGCTGGCCATTGTAGTCATGGCCATTGGACTTTTTGCGGTGATGAATTTACCTGTTGAACGTTATCCGGATATTGCACCGCCTCGTATTACTGTGGCAACAACCTATACCGGTGCATCTGCAGAAACAGTAGAAGAAAGCGTGACCCAGGTGCTGGAACAGCAAATTAAAGGTATCGACCGCTTGCTGTATTTCAGCTCAAGCAGTGATTCCTCAGGTCGAAGCCGGATCAGCATCAGTTTTGAAAATAGTACCGATCCAGATACAGCACAAGTACAGGTTCAAAATGCGATTAACGGGGTTCTCAATCGTTTGCCAGAAGATGTCCAGCGACAGGGCGTGAATGTCTTCAAATCTCTTGGCGATACCCATATGGTCATCGGTTTGTATGATGAGTCACGGCGTAGCAGCAATATTGAACTGTCTGATTATTTGACCACGCATCTGGAACAGGATATTTCCCGAATTGATGGCATTGGGGAAGTGGATGTTTTTGGTTCACAGTTCGCGATGCGCATCTGGCTGAATCCAGCAAAATTGAAACAATATAACCTGATGCCAAGTGATGTGCGGGCAGCGATTGAATCACAAAATACTCAAGTGGCAGCCGGCGCAATTGGTGACTTGCCAACAGTCGATGATCAGTATCTGAATGCCAAAGTCACATCAGGCAGCCGTTTAAAAACAGTCGAAGAATTTGAAAATATTATTGTGAAGTCTGCCCGGGATGGTAGCTTTATCTACTTAAAAGATGTTGCACGGGTTGAATTGGGTGCGGAAAATTATCAGTCATATAGCACCACCAACGGCTATCCTTCTGCCGGTCTGGGTATTTCACTGGCCTCCGGTGCCAATGCAATTGCGACGTCGAGTCTGATCAAGGCTGAAATCGAGCGACTCTCCCAGCAGTTGCCGGAAGGCTATAAAATTGCCTATCCGCGTGACAATACACCGTTTGTTAAAGAATCGATTAAAGAAGTCGTTAAAACTTTATTCGAGGCGGTCATTCTGGTCGTCATCGTGATGTTTATCTTCCTGCAAAACTGGCGTGCCACCTTAATTCCGACTGTAACTGTGCCTGTAGTTTTACTCGGAACCATGGCAGTACTTTATGTTTTGGGACTGAGTATTAATACGCTGACTTTGTTTGCCTTAGTACTGGCCATTGGCTTGCTGGTCGATGATGCCATTGTGGTGGTAGAGAACGTTGAACGTCTGATGCATGAGCAGCAGCTTACAGCCAAAGAAGCAGCGCTGGAATCCATGCAGGAAATCAGCGGCGCACTGATCGGGATTACCCTGGTTTTAACCGCGGTCTTTATTCCCATGGCATTTTTTGGTGGCTCAACCGGGGTGATCTATCGTCAGTTCTCGATTACGCTCGTGGCAGCGATGTCTCTGTCGCTGATGGTCGCACTGATTCTGACACCTGCACTTTGTGCGCTGATTCTAAAACCAAATCCAAAACCTGCCAAGTGGGCGAGTTGGTTTAACCAGAAACTGGATGGTTTGAAGCATCGTTATCTGAAAGTTTCTAATGTCACTCTACAACATAAGGCCATTAGTCTGGTGCTGTTTGCCGGATTGCTCTGCGTATTTGCTTTATTTTATCGCGCCTTACCCACCAGCTTTTTGCCGAGTGAAGACCAGGGTATTCTGAATCTGCAAATCCGGCTGCAGGAAGGCGCGCCAATGAAAAACACCATTCAGGTCGGTGAGCAGATTCGTCAGTATTTTCTGGAAGAAGAAAAGGACAATATCGACTTGGTCATGCTACGTTATGGCCGTAACTTCTCAGGTACCGGTCAGAACCTGGCGACCGGTTTTGTTGCCTTGAAGCATTGGGATGACCGTGCTGGAGAAGAAAATACCGCGCAGGCGATTCGTGAACGTGCTATGAAGCATTTTCGCAGTAACCGCGATGCTCAAGTCAATATCAGCATGCCGGCTTCAGTGAATGGTTTAGGGCAAACCGACGGCCTGGATTTCTGGATTCGTGATATTAACGGTAATGGCCGTCAGTATCTGGAAGAGCAGTTCCAGAATATGCAGGCTGGAGCAGCTCAATATAGTAGCTTTGAAAATCTGGATAAGCGTTCCAATCCGGAAAAAGCCGAACTGAAAGTCAATATTGACCAGAAACAGGCTATGGCCAATGGTCTGAGTCAATCCGCAATCAACAGTACGCTTTCAGCGGCCTGGGGGGGTAATTATATTAATGACTTTATTGATCGTGGCCGGATTAAACGGGTGATTATGCAGGGCGATGCAGAATTCCGTTCCAAACCTGAAGATCTGGCGCAATGGCATGTACGTAATGACCTGAACGAGATGGTGCCTTTCAGTAATTTCGCTCAGGTGGACTGGAGTGGTGGTCCTGAGGTGGTCAACCGTTTTATGGGCTATACCTCGCTGCAAATGCAAGCGGATATGGTCAAAGGTTCCAGTTCTGGTGAAGCGATGCAAGATGTTGAAAATCTGGTGGCAGAACAGGATGGCATTGACGTGGTCTGGAGCGGTTTATCCTTTGAGGAAAAACAATCCAGTAATCAGGCAATCTGGTTATATCTGGTGTCGATTGGTTTCATTTTCCTGTGCCTGGCCGCTTTATATGAAAGCTGGACGATTCCGACTGCGGTCATGTCCGCTATTCCTCTAGGGATTGGTGGGAATATCATTTTTAGTTTTCTGGCAGATTTTCCGAATGATATTTACTTCCAGATTGCTTTGCTGACCACGATTGGTCTGTCCTGTAAGAATGCAATTTTAATCGTAGAGTTTGCGGCATTGGCTCAGGAAAAAGGTAAATCGGTAGTTGAAGCTGCACTTGAAGGTGCTTCACTGCGCTTGCGCCCAATCCTGATGACATCTCTGGCCTTTGGTGCTGGGATTCTGCCACTGGTCTTTGCTTTTGGTGCTGGTGCAGCCAGTCGTCGTGAGATTGGAATCAGTGTTTTTGGTGGAGTGATCTTTGGAACGATACTGGTGCTAATTTTTATTCCATTTATGTACGTTTTAATTCGCCAAATGACGATGAAGAAATCACATACATAATATCAATTGAGAATATAGCATTCTAAAATCCCCGTTATAACGGGGATTTTTTTATCGGAAATAAAAAGGTAAAGATTGGCTTAAATTTAAGCATGGTGTGAAAATTGCTATAGAAATCATCTATTCATGGCGTGTGCATCCTAAAGATGCATTTGATGGGGATTTCTGATTTATGTTGTCGCGCTTTTTTATTTATCGTCCCAAGTTTGCAGCGGTCATTGCAATTTTAATGATGGCCCTTGGGGTATTTGCACTTCAAAAAATTCCCATTGAACATATGCCAAATATGGATACGCCAGCTTTAGGCGTTTCCGCAGGTTATCGTGGTGCATCGGCTGAAACAGTTGAGCAATCGGTGACCCAGATTCTGGAACAGGCGGTAAAAGGCATTGAAGGTCTGGAAACTTTTCACTCCAGCAGTTCGGTGGGACGGGCCCAACTTACGCTGCAATTTGAGCCAGGAGTCGATCTTGATCAAGCCCAGTTACAGGTTCAAAACGCCGTGAATGGTGTATTGAGCCGCTTACCTGAAGAGACGCAGCAGGGCGGAGTCAATGTTTATAAATCAGGGTATGACCAGTTTGCACTATTAAGTTTATATGATGAGAGTGGGCAGAGTAGCGTTACCGAACTATCAGATTATTTGATGGTGCATGTCGAACCGCGTTTGTCACGTATTGAAGGTGTAGGGGAAATTGATCTGTACGGGGCAGGTTATGCCATGCGGATCTGGCTAAATCCGCATAAGTTGCATCAGTTTAACCTGATGCCAAGTGATATTCGTAATGCCATTGAAACCCAGAACGCACCATTGGCTTCAGGCGCAATTGGTGGTTTGCCAACCATGCAGGATCAATATCTCAATGCCAAGGTTAGTGCCGGTTCACGTTTAAGCAGTGTGAAAGAATTTGAAAATATCATCGTTAAAACCACAGATTCCGGTTCATTGCTGTATTTAAAAGATGTGGCACGGGTAGAACTAGGTGCAGAAAGTTATAACCACATTAACTATACCAACGGACAGCTCTCTTCAGCTTTATCGATTACTTTGGCGCCGCGGAGTAATGCTATTGCCGTGTCCAAACAGATTCAAGACGTATTAAAAAACGCTCAGGCCAATTTGCCACCGCACTATCAGTTGCAAATGACCATGGACAAAACTCCATTTATTACCAGCTCAATTGAACAGGTAGCTAAAACTCTGGTTGAAGCCATTATTCTGGTCATTGTGGTGATGTTTATCTTCCTGCAAAACTGGCGTGCCACGATTATTCCGGCCGTTACGATTCCGATTGTGGTTTTGGCGACCTTTGCAGTGCTGTATGTCTTGGATATGACTCTGAATAGTTTTACCTTATTTGCCCTGATTTTAGCCATTGGTCTGCTAGTCGATGATGCCATTGTAGTGGTGGAAAATATTGAACGCCTGATGCAGGACGAATATCTGGATGCCAAGGCGGCTGCCTTAAAGTCCATGCAGGAAATGAGTGGGGCACTGGTCGGTATTACATTGGTACTTACCGCAGTATTTATCCCGATGGCTTTCTTTGGCAGCATCACTGGGATGATTTATCGTCAATTTTCCATCACTTTGGTGGTAGCGATGTTGCTGTCTTTATTCGTGGCCTTGGTGATTACCCCGACATTTGCGGCACAATTATTGAAACGCAAATATCATCAGGCTCGCTGGGCGCAGCGCTTTAACCATGGCATGGATCAGCTCAATGCCGGTTACCAAAAAGTTTCAGCTCGAAGCATGCAATTGAAATTCACGATGTTGGCACTGTTTGGTGTGTGCATAATGGGCTGCGGCTGGGTATATAAGCATTTGCCGGAAGGCTTGATGCCCACCGAAGACATGGGCTTTGTCATGGGGCAGATCGTCATGCCGGGCAACGCACCGCGTTCAGAAGTCGAAAAAGTCGGGCGTGAAGTACAAGACTATTTAATGAAACATGAATCAGAACGCATTCAGAGTGTAGGCGTCTGGTATAGCGGCAACAACGTTGGTGTAGGCCCGTATCGTGGGCAGCTCTTTGTGGTATTAAAAGACTGGGCTGAACGTAAAAATCCTGAAGATTCGGTCTTTGCCATTGTCGATCGAGCACAGAAACACTTTGCCAATCATGCCAATGCCCAAATTTTCTTTATGGCGCCTTCCATGTCGAGTAATGGTCGTGTAGTCGATTTCTGGTTGCAAGACCTGGATTATAAAGGAGCTGAATTTTTACAGGAGGCATTTGGCCAGATTGAAGCGCGTGCCCAAGGCAAATCATCGATTGAATTTTTACAGCTGGACCAACCCAAAGAAAGTGCTGAGCTGAATATCAAACTTGATGCAGAACGCGTGTTAAAGCATTCCATTCCTCAGCAAAATGTAAACAGTACTTTGGCCGCAGCGTGGGGTGGAACTTACATCAATGACTTTATTGATCGCGGGCAGATTAAACGTGTGATTATGCAGGGTGAAGCAGAATACCGTTCCAAACCTGAAGATCTGGCCTTCTGGCATGTACGCAATCAAAAAGGTGAAATGCTGTCATTTAACCAGTTTAGCAGTCTGAATTGGCAGGGCGGGCCGAACAGTATTAACCGCTATATGGGCTATAACGCTGTTCCAGTCTATGCCGGGATTCCAAAGGACAAGTTTTCCAGTCAGACCATGCAGGATGTTGAAGCATTGGTAGATGCCCAGGAAGGTGTGAATCTGGCTTGGAGCGGAGCCGCATTGGAAGAAAAGCGCAGCAGCGGTCAGGCGATTTTCCTGTATGTGATTTCGATTGCCTTTATTTTCCTGTGTTTAACCACTTTATATGAAAGTTGGACCATTCCTGTGGCCGTGATCAGTGCCATTCCATTGGGCGTAGGTGGCAGTATCTTATTTTGCTGGATCTTTGGTTTCGCCAATGACATCTTTTTTCATATTGCCTTGCTGACGACGATTGGTCTGTCCTGTAAAAATGCCATTCTGATTGTGGAGTTTGCTGCACAGGCAGAGAAAGCAGGAAAAACCGCAATAGTTGCAGCTTTAGAAGGAGCAAGTTTGCGCTTACGGCCTATTCTCATGACTTCTATTGCTTTTGCTGCGGGAGTGATTCCTTTGATTTTTGCTTCTGGGGTCAGTGCGATCAGCCGTCAGGAAATTGGTGCCAGCGTTTTGGGCGGGGTCATTTTTGCAACTATTTTGGTATTATTCTTTATCCCGTTTATGTATGTGTTAATCCGAAACCTGTTTCGTGTCAAAGCAACAAATAAAGTTATACAAATCAATCAGGAAAATGAGGAATACTCACTCTAGGGCGGGTATGTTTCATACCTGCATGGAATGATGGTAGGGAAATGCAGCACCAAGAAAAAATACAGCAACTTCATGAGACTCTGCTGACAGGGGAAAATAATATTCATCAGCTTCTACAAAAGCTAAATATTGCCGATCAGGCCAGAATTTTGTCTGAGCTTGGACCAGCAGAACGCTGTCACCATTTCAAGCAGCTGGAACGTCAGGCAGAAGTACTGGAGTACTTACCACTGGCCATGCAAATCCAGCTGGCCTATCAATTTCCTCTGGAGCAACTGGCCAGTCTGATGGATGCCATGCATTCCGATGACTTCATTGATTTATACAAGCAGATGCCCTGTGAAGTACAGCAGCAGTTACTTGGCAAATTATCTACCCAGTCGCTACAAACCCTGCGAGAGCTGCATGCTTATCCGGAAGAAACAGCCGGTGCATTAATGAGTTCAGACTTCGTCACGTTTGCTCCCGAACTGAGCATGATGGAGGCGATTGAAACGCTACGTGATATTGCGGGGAATCATGACACTTTATATCTGATCTATATCGTGGATGAGAAACAGCATCTGCTCGGTGTGATTTCCTTGCGACAAATTATTCAGGCACGGCCGGATGCCACCATTAATGAGGTCATGACCACAGATGTGGTCTATGCCACAGTGGATGAGGATCAGGAGCAGGTCGCCCGTACCTTGGCCTATTATGATTTTATTGCCTTGCCAGTGGTCGACGCGACCCAGAAGCTGGTCGGGATTATTACCTATGATGATGCCATGGATATTGCAGAGGCAGAAAGTACTGAAGATATTTTAAAATCCGGTGCAGTGACGCCTTTGAATGAACTGAGTCTGAAAACCGCACCGATTCTCAGATTGTATCAAAAACGGGTATTCTGGCTGGTCATTCTGGTGTTTGGCAGTCTGCTCTCCGGAATCGGGATTGCTCATTTTGAAGATATTATTTCCACCCATATTGTGCTGGTATTTTTCTTGCCATTATTGGTGGGAAGCGGCGGGAATGCTGGTTCGCAATCTGCCACCTTGATGGTGCGTGCCTTGGCAACAGGCAATGTGCAGTTTAAGGACTGGTTTAGCCTGCTGGGTCGTGAATCCCTGGTTGCGTTATGTCTGGGTGGAACGATGGCCATTGCTGTATCAATCTTGGGTTATATTCGAGGTGACTGGATGGTCGCCATCGTACTTGCTTTAAGTATGTTAGGTATTGTGCTGATGGGCTGTCTGATTGGCATGAGTTTACCCTTTATTCTCAACAAGCTGAAAATGGACCCAGCCAGTGCATCAGCACCGCTGGTAACGTCGATTTGTGATGCCACTGGGGTGATTATTTACTTGTTTATTGCCTCTCAATTATTGTTTTAAATACCTAGCAATTACAGCTTAAATAGAAAAAATACTTTATGCTCAATTACATCAGCTTCATTTCTGGAAGAACCTATGCCTGATCCCGGACAAAAAAATAAATTGAGCCAACAGGATGTCATTCGTCTGGAGCGGGATCTGGCCAAGTTTGCCAATATGATGGATTCGGTGGTACGGATTCCATTTACCAAGCAGGGCGTCGGGGCAGATGCTGCTTTGAGTACCATTCCGGTAGCTGGAGATATCGCAGGTTTTGTATTGACCAGTTATGCGATTTATAAAGCCCGTCAGATCGGGGTGCCAAGTGAAAAATTAAAGCCAGTCCTGAAAATGGCCGTCATGGATGCTGTGGTCGGCTTTATTCCTGTAGCAGGAACAATATTTGATATTTTTATTCGTCCTAGCCGTAAGGCACTGGATATTGTGCATCAGCATATCCGGGACGAATACCAGATCCGTACCGATCATCATGTGGTACATCCATTTCTGCATGAAAGTTTGGAACGCAGACAACAGCAATCTGCTTTCTGGCGTAATCCTGTGGTGGCCTGGATCTGGATTCATCTACCAGATATCTTAGGAACTTTCTTTTTGATTCTGTTAATTATGGCCATTGGCTGGGGCACAATGCAGCTCTTTCAATGGTTTAAAGCCTGAAGGTTTATAAACCTAAACTTAATAAAAAAGCCTGCAAATGCAGGCTTTTTTCTATCAAGCAATCAATGCGTTGCTTAAGGGCAATCGAGTTGTTGCAAAGCAGCAACACGTTGTTCAATCGTTGGGTGAGTCTGGAACAGTGCCGCCAGACTAAAACCTTGTTCCTGACCAGCAGAAATTGCAAAGGCTTTCATTTCTTTCGGCATAGTATCCGGCATTTCTGATTCCGCCTGTAAACGTAATAACGCTGAAATCATCGCCTGTTTGCCTGCCAAACGTGCACCTGCTTCATCAGCACGATACTCACGGTAGCGTGAGAACCACAGCACGATCGCTGAAGCCATAATACCAAATACGATATCCAGCACAATGGTAATCACAAAATAGCCAATACCCGGTGCCTCACCTTCTTCACGACCGAAGATCGTACGGTCTACAAAGTCGCCAACTACACGGGCAAAGAACATGACAAATGCGTTGACTACACCTTGGATCAAGGCCAGTGTCACCATATCGCCATTGGCAACGTGACCAATCTCGTGTGCCAGTACTGCACGAAGTTCGTCTTTATTCATGCGTTCAAGCAGACCCGTGGACACAGACACGAGCGCATCGTTCTTGTTCCAGCCTGTTGCAAAGGCATTTGACTGATAAGATGGGAAAATACCCACTTCCGGCATTTTAATGCCAGCGCGCTGAGAAAGTTGCGCAACTTCTTGTAATAACCATGCTTCTGCCTGGTTACGAGGGGCATTTGGGTCAATCAGTTCAGTACCGGTTGTTTTTTTCGCCATCCATTTAGACATGAACAGGGAAATCAGTGATCCCACCATACCGAACACAAAACAGATCACCAACAGGTTGCCTAGATTCAAGCCACCCGCGCCATGGTAACTACCGACACCGAAGAGTGACAGGATAATGCCAGCTACAACCAGTACCGCGAGGTTGGTTAGCAAGAACAAACCAATCCGCATCATTGAGAAATCCTCTTATTATAAAAAAATAATCTGATTAGCAAATGAAAATCATTGAAATCAATATGGGGTGAAATGACTAAAAATTCAAGAAAAAAAATGGCCCTAGATCACAAAACACAGCTTTATTTTTTGCTGCATTTTCGCTAAGGCTATTTAGAATCAAATGATTTTGATTTATTTATTCACTTAAATAAATTTTAGCTGCTGCTGTTGCATTCGCCGTTGCATAAGAACCCATCGGTGCATCGGTATAACTGCCATCAGAATTCATAATAATCTGACGCTGATACTTGGCTGCCTGAATGTGTGAAGTACTGCTGCTATCATTGGAGTAGTTCGCTGAACTGGCAATGATGCGACCTTCACTGGATGATGTGCTAGACGTGGTTGTACTTGCACTCAGGCCATGAGTATACAGATTTTGATAACGGCTGGTCACACGGCGTACATAATCCTGAGTCTCCCGGAAAGGCGGGATTCCACCATATTTGCTGACATTGCCTTCACCGGCATTGTAGCCCGCCAGTGCCAGGCTGGTATTGCCATTAAAACGCTTTAATAACCAAGCCAGATATTTAGCACCCGCCATAATATTCTGATGAGGATCATAGGCATTGCTGACATTAAAGCGACGTGCTGTGGCCGGCATCAGCTGCATCAAACCTTGTGCACCCACAGGGGAGCGGGCATGGGTATTAAAGCCGGATTCAGTATGCATGACTGCTTTAATTAAACCTTCAGACACACCATAAGTCTGGGCGGCCTGACGAATGATCGAATCAAAAGCGTTCTTATTCTTGCTATAGCTAGGCAAAACTGACGACTCGCTGCTGCCCCAGTTACTATAGCTATGAATATTGCTATCCGGATAATAAGTCTTCTTTTCGACCTGAAGATGATTATAACGGCTCTTCTTATTGGTCAATAAGGTACTGCCGTTTTTATCACGCAACTGATAGATGGTTTCGCCGGCATACACCAAATGACTGCAGCCCAGCATAAGCAAGCTACCGATCAGTTGACACCCCAAGAAATACGTCTTTATTTTCATTGTTTATATTTGATAAATAATAAGCTAGAAAAATTCATGGATGAGTTTAACAAAAAATTACGTAATGCACAGCCTTATACGCTGCATTTATAAACGAGTATGTAAACGGGAACAGCTGTCAATATTTTGAACATTAAAATATTTTTTTTATTTAATTTAAAACCTTAGGGTTGACAGCTTTAAGTTATTGATTTTAATAATAAAATAAATTGATTAAAAAATGATCAATTTAAAGAAAAGCCTTAAATTTTGAGGTGAACAAGTTGTCAAGTCCATTTCAATCCACAAAGTTATCCACAGCTTTTGTGGACAACTGTGGAAAAGTCCAAAAGATAAGCATCTCGCTTAAAAATTGAACTAAATCGTTCAATATATCAATCTAAATAAAACATGAAAATGAAACTAATATGGCATTTGTATGAAAATAAATTCTTTTGATGCGATACGGAACCGAATCAGCTAAAATTGCGCGGTATTTCTATTTATGGGTTATTCTCGTCTATGTACTCGCCAGTTGAATCCGAGCAAGGATTTAATTTCAAACCTGAACTGCCAACAAGCTCTGCCTACTACCGTTTGTTGAAGAAGCTTCGCCGCCAGGTCGGACATGCCATTCGCGACTTCAAGATGATTGAAGACGGCGACAAGGTCATGGTGTGTATTTCTGGTGGTAAAGACAGTTATACCTTGCTTGATATCCTCCTTCAGTTTAAACGCATTGCACCAATCAACTTTGATGTGGTGGCGGTTAACCTGGACCAGAAACAGCCCGGTTTCCCGGAAGATGTATTACCGCGTTATTTAGAAGAAAATAACATTCCGTATTACATCTTGGAAAAAGATACCTACAGCATTACCAAAAAACTGACACCGGAAGGTAAGACTTACTGTGCAGTATGTTCACGTCTGCGCCGTGGTTCTTTGTACGGTTTTGCTCAGGAAATTGGGGCGACTAAAGTGGCGCTGGGTCATCACCGTGATGATATTTTGGCAACATTCTTCCTGAACCTGTTCCATGGGGGCAGCCTGAAAGCCATGCCGCCAAAACTGCTGTCTTCTGACAAAAAGAATATCCTGATTCGTCCATTGGCCTATGTGGAAGAAAAAGACATCATCAAATATGCACAGATGCGTCAATTTCCAATTATTCCATGTAATTTATGTGGCTCTCAGGAAAATCTTCAACGTGCCATTATCAATGACATGTTACGTGAATGGGATAATGCACATCCAAAACGTCTGCACAGCATCTTTGGTGCCTTGCAAAATGTTTCACCATCTCAGTTAGTTGACCGCGAATTATTTGATTTTGAAATTCTGGATAGCCAGCGCGAATTCGATTTCAAAGGCAGCTGTTCAACTGAAGAGGCGGTAGAAGGTGAGAACCGCCGCATCAATATGGTCAATTTGGGCTTTGCAGCGGACTAATCGACCTATATAAAGTTAAGCCGATACAGGCATGGGCTACGGCCGATGCCTGAATCAAAAATAACACAAGATAAGAACTATAAAAATTGAACGGTGCGTACAAAATTCGTTAGCCTTTGCCATAATGATCATGTTATAACAAGTCACAAGCATAATAGCTTCAACCTGATGTCGTCTGGATAGTCGACACAAATGAATAAATAAATTGAGGAAAGATCATGCCTGCTTTTTTAACTGATGATTGGTTTTCGACTGTAGACACGCTCACTGCACAAGCTGGTGATTTGGATTTGCCACCTGCTTTGGCGAATCTGGCAATTAATTTGGTCGTTGCAGACACTACAGGTAATACAGAATTATCTTTGGAAGGTGGCGCGATTAAAAAAGGTTTATCTCCAAATGCGAAAACAACATTGAACATGGATGGTGAAACCTTACGTAAAGTTTTCCTTGAGTTTGATATGGCGGCTGCAATGCAAGCCTTCATGACAGGTAAAATCAAGGTGCAAGGCGATATGTCTCAATTGATGGCATTGCAAACAGCGAAGCCAAGCCAAGCACAAAAAGACCTGTTCAAGAAAGTACTTGAAAATACCACAGCTTAATAGTCTTGATCTAAAAAGCTGTAGTAACAAAAAAAGCTTACCCTGAGGTAAGCTTTTTTTATGGCTGAATAACTAGATTTAAATTGATCAGGCTTAAATATTCACCAGCTGTGGAGTAGTCTTGATGTGTTCCAGATAGGCACGGATACGGGTCACGTATTGCAGGGCCTGACGGTAACGACCATTACTGGCTTTATTCTGTTCCAGATAAGCATACAGGTTTACCCAGTTATTCGGATTCTTGCCTTGGGCCTGAATACGTTTTTGCAGCTGATTCACAGCACCTGGGCCCATGTTATAGGCAACTAAAGCAAACCAGTTACGATCCGGATAAGGGATATGTTCATAACGGCTCAGCATCTGGTCATAGTATTTGGCACCCCCATCAATACTTTCGCCTGGGTCTGTCCGGTTACTAACCCCCATCGCTTTTGCGGTAGAGCTTGTGAGCATCATCAGACCGCGGACACCGGTGGGAGATACGGAGTTTGGCTTTAGATAGGATTCCTGGTAACCGATCGCGGCGAGCAGGTGCCAGTCCAGATCGTACTGCTGAGCAGATTTCTGGAAGCTTGC
Organism: Acinetobacter sp. YH12137; assembly: GCF_013418535.1. Lineage (NCBI taxonomy): Bacteria > Pseudomonadati > Pseudomonadota > Gammaproteobacteria > Moraxellales > Moraxellaceae > Acinetobacter > Acinetobacter sp. YH12137. The sequence goes on from NZ_VPBW01000001.1 coordinate 150,649, forward strand.
CTTGTATGTGGGGAGGCGCTGGTTCAGGTCCTGTTGAATTTCATCCCAAGAATGTTCTTCTACCACATTCTGATTGTAGAAGGATGCAAGCTGCTTGATCGCACCGCTTTGTTTGCCTTGACATACAAAAGCACTGGCGGTTTGACTCAAGGGATCACTGGCTGATTTAAATACCAGATTCAGATTGGAATTCAGTCCATTACTGGCCAGTGCAGACTCATCACCACAAGTGGCAGAAAAAGCTGTTAAACGCTGTTGTTCAATCGTACCCAGATCAGTGGTGGTCATGGCCAGATTGGCTTTGCCTTGGGCTACCCATTTCAGGGCCGTGGCATTATCCGGAACAGTTTTAAAATCCAGCTTAACATTCAGGCTGTTGGCATAGTTACGAACCAGGTCATAACCAAAGCCATGCTGATGTTGTCCATCCTGAAACACAGTCGTTGGACTTTGAACTGTGACGACGGTGAGTTTGTTGCTATTGACCACATGATCATATTGAAATGTGGTTTTAGTGGCATTGATACTATGAAAGGGGATAAGTGCCGTACTCAGTACCAGTGCTTTTACAGGGAGAGAAGAGATAAAAGAGCTAAGGCAAAGCCTCGACCCAGTGGTTGAACTACTGTGCATGTTGTCTCCGCTACAAGTAATTTATGCCCTAAAAATCACAGCCAATACTAGCCAGAAACTTTTAAAAGTTTGATAAATTCAATAAGGGTTGGGCAGTCATGACGTCATTCAAAAATGACTAAATTGATCGGGAAATATGTAGAAAAACTACATAGATTAAAAAATAAGCGATTCCAAAAGTAGGGTGCATATTAAAGATCAAAAAATGAATTGTCAAATTTTGTACATAATTTATTTTTTAAATGTAATTTAAGTTATTAAATTTATTGAAGAAAAAAATTGCATATTCTGGCTTGTCCTAAAACTCCAAATAAAATAAGCTCTTAATGTCTAAAAACTGGTTCAAAATTGGCAATTAAAATACATGAAATCTAACCTGATTACCCGTGGTGGACATGATAAATTGGTGGCAGAACTTAAAAATCTCTGGCATGAAGAACGTCCTGAAATTACCAAAAAAGTGAACTGGGCAGCCAGTCTCGGCGACCGTTCGGAAAACGCAGATTACCAGTATAACAAACAGCTTTTACGTAAAATTGATCGTCGGGTTCGTTATCTGGGCAAGCGTTTGGAAGAGCTGCGAATTGTCGATTTTTCTCCTGAACAGGAAGGCAAAGTTTATTTTGGTGCCTGGGTCGAAATTGAAAATGAACAGGGTGAGCAAAAGAGCCTTCGGATTGTGGGCGTCGATGAAATTTATGATCATCATCCGCAGCATATTTCGATTGATTCACCCATGGCACGTGCCCTGTTAGGCAAGTCAGTGGATGATGAAGCTGAGGTGATGACACCATCCGGCAAGAAACTCTGGTTTATCAATTCAATTCGCTATGAAAAGCCAGAAAATTCAGAAGATTAATGAAATTGATTTTATTTTGTGCAGTTGATGCAGAGAAATTGGAAAAATATTTGCCAAGCGCAATTTTTATTTATATGATGGCGGCCATGGAAGCGTGGCAGAGCGGTTTAATGCACCGGTCTTGAAAACCGACGAGGGCTTATACCCCTCCGTGAGTTCGAATCTCACCGCTTCCGCCAGATACGAAAACCCCGATCATTGATCGGGGTTTTTATTTTTAACTCATTAAAATGATTTTAAATTTTCATTGTTCAAAATGATGTGAATATTAAGGCTAAATTCATTCTGAAAATAAAAATATCAGCCCCTAAATCTTATGTATAAAATTTTATCTACTCTAAAATTTTCGTCTGATTTTTAACTGAATGAACTGATTTTTACAGAAGTTTTGCGAAAATTTATTGCCAAAAAACAGAAATATTTATATGATGGCGGCCATGGAAGCGTGGCAGAGCGGTTTAATGCACCGGTCTTGAAAACCGACGAGGGCTTATACCCCTCCGTGAGTTCGAATCTCACCGCTTCCGCCAGATACGAAAAACCCCGATCATTGATTGGGGTTTTTTATTGTCTGATCATTGGGGTTTATAGGTCAGACTCAGATGGAAGGCTGCCCTGAATTTCCTGTTGTATCCATGCAACAAATTTTTCAATCAGCGGTGAGCTTTCCTGACTGGAATGGACCAGATAATAGCCTCGTTTCTTTTCTAAGGTCTTACTGGATACCAGCACCAATTCCTGTCGCTTTAATTCTTTTTCAATTAGCATTTGCGGGATCAAGGCCATTCCCATGCCATGGCTAGCCACTACAGCGAGCATAGAAAACAGTTCATGTCGTTGCCCCTGCAAAGGATTTGGATGTTGGATCTGATGTAGCTTGAACCAGTCTTCCCAGATATTCGGCCGGGTGGTTTGCTGTAATAAAGGGAGTTGAACCAGTTGTTCAGCACTTAAGTCATAGCTGTAGTCATTAATCTTTTGTGCATCGGGAAAATACTGTTGAATCAGGTCAGGTGCACAGACAGCAACTACATCTTCATGCATTAGAAAATGGCTATGCGTACCAGGCCATTGTTCGACCTGTTGAGGTGTTCCTGCATAAATAGCAGCATCGAAAATCTGTTCCTGAAACAGAAAAGGGCGGGTGCTGGTTTCCAGATGTATCGTAATTTCAGGATACAGCCGATTAAAGCTCTGGAGTTTAGGTAATAGCCAGCGAGTCGCAAACGTAGGCACTACGCCCAGTTTTAAAGTACCGCCGCGCCCTTGATGCGTAATGACATCCAGTGTTGACTGTTCCAGTCCTTTGAGATGCGGAGTGATACTTTTTAAATATTGCTGTCCAGCATGATTGAGTTCTACACCATGCCGCGTACGGGTAAATAAAGCCGTGCCTAAATACTCCTCCAGTTGCTGGATCTGGCGTGAAACTGCACTTTGGGTTAAAAACAGTTCCTGTGCAGCATAGGTATAACTGGCATGACGTGCAGCAGTTTCGAAACAGATCAGCGCTTGCAGGGAAGGTATTTTTCTACGCACCTGTTCCTCCTTGAACTTAAAATGGTCAGATATCAATAAATGGTATATCAATCTAATACTACTATACGACTTTGGTATAAAAAATAGGCAAATTAGCTATGAAAATAATTTCTAGAAATAGCAACTTATATAAGGTATGCATAAAGTGCATAGCTACATGCAAATTTATTGTTTGAACAAGTCATGATTCATGCCTAGAGTCAATCTGAAGGATAAAACAACATCATCTAATAGATGAAGGATTGGCAGGGAATATTATGAATCAAATGGTCGATACGAAAAAAACCAGCAAAGTCTATTTTAACTGGCAGGATCCATTTTTACTGGAACAGCAACTGACTGAAGAAGAACGCATGATCCGTGACAGCGCGCATGCGTACTGTCAGGATAAGCTGATGCCACGTGTACTAGAACAGTTCCGCCATGAAAAAACTGATCCAACCATTTTCCGTGAAATGGGTGAACTCGGTCTGTTGGGTCCAACCATTCCAGAACAATACGGCGGTGCAGGTTTAAACTATGTCAGCTATGGTCTGATTGCTCGTGAAGTAGAACGTGTAGATTCGGGTTACCGTTCTATGGCCAGCGTGCAAAGTTCTCTGGTGATGGTGCCCATCAATGAATTTGGTTCTGAAGAACAGAAACAGAAATATTTGCCAAAACTGGCGAGCGGTGAATATATCGGTTGTTTCGGTCTGACTGAACCAGATCATGGTTCTGATCCGGGCAGCATGATTACTCGTGCCAAAAAAGTCGATGGTGGTTACCGTCTGACTGGCGCAAAAATGTGGATTACCAACAGTCCGATTGCGGATGTCTTTGTGGTTTGGGCGAAAGAAGTGTCTCCTGAAGGCAATGTCGGTGATATTCGCGGCTTTATTTTAGAAAAAGGCTGGGAAGGGCTTTCTGCACCAGCGATTCACGGTAAGGTTGGCCTACGTGCTTCGATCACCGGTGAAATCGTGATGGACAATGTTTTTGTACCAGAAGAAAATGCATTCCCGGAAATCCGTGGTTTGAAAGGTCCATTTACCTGTCTGAACAGTGCTCGTTATGGTATCGCCTGGGGTGCGATGGGTGCAGCTGAATTCTGCTGGCATACAGCGCATCAATACACCATGGACCGTAAACAGTTCGGCCGTCCATTGGCTGCGAATCAGCTGATCCAGAAAAAACTGGCAGACATGCAAACTGAAATTGCATTAGGTCTACAAGTGGCTTTACGTTTTGGCCGTATGAAAGACGAAGGCATTGCTTCAGTAGAAGGCACTTCACTGATCAAGCGTAATAACTGTGGTAAAGCTTTAGACATTGCCCGTTTAGCGCGTGACATGATGGGTGGTAACGGGATCTCTGATGAATTTGGTGTAGCTCGTCATCTGGTGAATCTGGAAGTGGTCAACACTTATGAAGGTACACATGATGTACACGCCTTGATTCTAGGTCGTGCGCAAACAGGTATTGCTGCATTCTCCAATTAAAAAAGGAAACTTTTTCGTGCAGGGTATGGCTTTCAATCGCCTAACCCTGCGTCATTTTCTTACTCCAATTACACTCCTTTGCCGAAGTGATGTTTGACTTCGGCATTTTTTATATCTCTATGTTTGCAAGAATTCATCTAAAGCTTGAGTGAAAATAGTCACATCCCGGTTGACGCGGTATGATAGACAGATTCAGGCGTTGGAACAGATTATGAAAATTGTCGCAGATGAAAATCTGGCATTTACCGATTATTTCTTTGCAGAATTTGGCGATATTCAGCATCGTGCAGGAAGAACTCTCACTTCGGAAGATGTAAAAGATGCCGAGGCTTTATTGGTCCGTTCCGTGACCAAAGTCAATGCAGCACTCGTACAGGACAGTCAGATTAAATTCGTCGGCAGTGCCACCATTGGTACAGATCATCTGGACATTGCTGCACTAGAACAACAGAACATCCGCTGGAGCAATGCACCCGGTTGTAATGCGCAGGCGGTAGCTGAATATGTGATTACGGCTCTATTATATTTACAACCCCAATTGATCAATGCAAATAAAGATTTCACCTTGGGTATTGTCGGTCTAGGAAATGTCGGTTCGCGTTTAGCAACAATGGCCAAATTGCTAGGCTGGAATGTGATTGCCTATGATCCCTTTGTACAGCGCGATCAGGTTCATCAGGTTGAATTTGAAGAACTGCTAAAAACTGCAGATGCCATTTCCATTCATGTACCTTTAACCAAAACAGGTCAGCATCCAACTTATCATTTAATTAATGCTAATGCTCTTGGACAAATGAAGCCTGAAGCCATTTTAATTAATTCAGCGCGTGGGCCAGTCATTGAAGAAGCAGCACTAATTGCTGATATTCAGGCAACTCAACGTCAGGTTGTACTGGATGTGTTTGAGCATGAACCGGAAATTTCTGAACAGTTGCTGAATCTGATTACTTTGGTGACGCCGCATATTGCAGGTTATAGTCTGGAAGGTAAGGCACGCGGTACTCAAATGATTTACGACGCATTTTGCCAGACTTTCGGCTTTGAGATTAATAAGCAGTTTGAAAGCCAGTTGCCTGTCTGTGAACAGTTTTTCCAGAATCAGGATTTAAAACTGGCGCTACAGCAGCATTTAACCCAGATCTATGATATCGCCCGTGATGATGCCAATCTGCGTGCCTGTTTAAAAGATGGCAAAGTCGATCAGAAAGCATTTGATCATTTACGCAAGACTTATCCTTTACGCCGTGAATGGGCCGCTCATGGAGGGCCAAAGGCATGAGTCAGATTGTATCTTATCAACCGACCTGCGACTTAAAAGCCATTAAAGCACGTGCCAACATGTATGCCCAGCTCCGTCAGTTTTTTGCTGAACGTGACGTGCTGGAAGTAGAAACACCGATTTTATCTCAGGCTGGTGTGACCGATGTGCACCTGGCTTCGATTCAGGCCCAGCGTCATGTCATGGGTAAGCTCGGCACACATTATCTACAGACCTCACCTGAATTTGCCATGAAACGTTTATTGGCGAGTGGTAGTGGACCGATTTACCAGATCTGTAAGGTGTTTCGGGATGATGAACACGGCCGCAAGCACAATAGTGAATTCAGCATGCTGGAATGGTATCGTCCGGCCTTTAGTCTGAAAGATCTGATGTTTGAAGTGACAGATCTGTTAAATGTGACGCTTAAGGCACGTTTTGGAGAAATCCGCCCCACTGTGCTCAGCTATAAACATGCCTTTATGGATCGCCTGGATCTCAATCCTTTACAGGCCACTTTGCAGCAACTCAAAGATTGCTGTCGCAGGGTAGGTCTCAATCTGGACTTGGGGGATGACCGTTTAGGGTATATCGACCTTTTATTCTCGCATATGGTCGAGCCAAGCCTGGGTTTCGATACGGCTGTATTTCTGACAGATTTTCCACCGGAACTGGCATCATTGGCTAAAACCAGAATCGATGAAGATGGGGAACTGGTTGCGGCCCGTTTCGAGTTGTATATCGAAGGGCTGGAACTGGCCAATGCTTATGATGAGCTGATTGATGCTGAAGTTTTGCGTTCCCGCTTTGAAGCAGATAATGCAGAACGGGCAGTGCTTGGCTTGCATGTCATGCCGATTGATGAGTATTTGCTGGCGGCATTGCCACAAATGCCGGAATGTTCAGGTATTGCCCTAGGTCTTGATCGCTTGCTGATGATTGCAACCAATCAGATGAAATTGGAAAAAGTGATTACTTTCCCTGCTGAAATTTCATAAATTAAACCCACGATTGATCAGCTGGTTATGACTGGCTGATCATTCCAGATGCTTGCGAAATCCAATACTGTAACTGTCAAATCCCAGTCCTTGATAAAAGGTATGCGCAGGATAGCGTTCTTCGCGATTTCCGCTGTTGAGCTGAATCATCTTGAAGACTTGCTCTTTTGCAATCTGTTCAATAGCAGCCATTAATTGCTTGCCTATACCTTTTCCACGATAGGCCTGATCAATTACAAAAACCTGAATCCTTAAATATCCACCGTCAAATTCCCAGGTGTATTCCTGAATAAAACCGGCATAGCCGATCACATGTGAATCCTGTTCTATAACTAGTGTCTGATAATGACTGTCTTGATGAATCCGTTCCCAACGCTGTTTGATATTTTTCAGCGTAGAGGGATAGCCAAGCTGAATCGTGAGTTGATGAACGTCATACAGGTCTTTTTCAAGATCCAGTTGACGGATGAGATAAGTCATTAGACATATTCTTAGCTAAAAATAATATCAATCATAATCAATATTTACTTTGCTTAAGTGTTGCAAGTGCACAGTAGCTTCAAAGAATTATTGCTATCTATATAGAAAATCGAGATGAATGAGATTTCAGATATTAAATAAAAAGGCCCCTTGAAGGAGCCTGATGTTTAAAGTATGGCACTATGCTGTTCTTTCAGTTCTGCCAAAGCCGCAATCCGTCGTTCAATCAGCATTTCACCAATATCCGGACCTTGAATTTCCGGTGGTAAATCTTGTGCTTTGATGCTACGTACAACCTGCATGGCATCCAGCACATATTGAGCCTGAGGATAAGCACGATTTTCCAGACCCAAGCGTCCGCGAGAGTCACATTCACAGGCCTGTACAAACGCTTCAACACGTTCAGGACGACGCAATACATCCAGACGCTGTAATAAACGCCATAAAGTGCCAGGTTTTAAGTTAAAAGCCTGATGGCATTTTAAGTGTTCTTTACAGACCGCCAATGCCAGCTGTTTGGTATGAGTCGGAACTCTTAAACGTTCACACAGCTCATTTACCGGTTTGATCCCACGTTCTTCATGCATGATATGGCGTGGCAATTCTTCAACAGGGGTTAATGCCTTACCCAGGTCATGAACCAGAACTGCAAAACGAACATCCAGAGTATAATTTTGGCGGCAGGCTTGCTGTAAAGACATCATGGTATGAATACCACAGTCAATTTCCGGATGATATTCAGGACGTTGCGGAATGCCATATAAGGCATCCAGTTCCGGGAACAGCACTTTTAAAGCACCACAACTACGTAATACTTCAAAATACACATCTGCATCCTGTTCCATCAGTGCGCGTGTGGTTTCTTTCCAGACCCGCTCAGGTGTCAATGCATTAAGCTCGCCCGATTCCGCCAGCTGCTTCATCAGCACCAACGTTTCTTCTGCAATGCTAAAACCCTGATGTTGATAACGCGCAGCAAAGCGGGCAATCCTTAAAACACGTAAAGGATCTTCGACAAAAGCTTCTGATACATGACGCAGTACACGATCAGCCAGATCTTTTTGACCGCCATAAGGATCATAAATCTTACCTGAATAATCCATGGCCATGGCGTTGATGGTCAGGTCACGGCGGATCAGATCCTCTTCCAAGGTGACATTGATATCGGTATAAAATTCGAAACCATGATAACCATAGCCAGACTTGCGTTCGGTACGTGCCAGAGCATATTCGTCTTTGGTTTCAGGATGAAGAAAAACAGGGAAGTCCTTGCCAACAGGTTGAAAACCTTTAGCAAGCAATTGTTCCGGCGTCGCGCCGACAACCACATAATCTTTTTCGTGATAGGGGTGTCCAAGTAAATGATCCCGAACTGCACCGCCTACTAAATAAACTTGCATGAAAAAACCTCTATTCTTACAAGCATCATGCTACAGAATAGAGGTTTTCTCAAGTCAAGAAGTTACGCTGATGCGTACATTCCTTAAAGCGCGTTTTTTTCTGCTTCCTGAATTTCAGCGACAGTTAACGCAGTCATATTCACTACGCGACGAGTCGTTGCAGTTGGTGTCAGGATATGAACAGGTTTCGCAGCACCAAGCAGGATAGGACCAATGGTCACGTTATTACCTGAAGTTGCTTTTAACAGGTTAAACGAAATATTGGCTGCATCCAGATTTGGCATGATCAGCAAGTTTGCAGAACCTTTGAAACGAGAGTTCGGGAATGCAAACTGACGGATATTTTCGTCCAGTGCTGCATCACCATGCATTTCACCTTCAACTTCAAGCTCAGGTGCAGTTTCAGAAAGGATTTCATATACACGGCGCATTTTTTGTGCGCTGGCATCGTGCTGGTCTGAACCGAAGCTAGAGTGAGAAAGTAGGGCAACACGTGGAGTAATACCGAAACGACGTACTTCTTCAGCAGCCAGAATCGTCATCTCAGCAAGCTGTTCAGCCGTTGGATTACGGTTGATGTAGGTATCCGCGATAAACAGGTTGCGCTCTTCAAGCATTAATGCGTTTAAGGTGAAGAAGGTATTATGGCCATCCTGTTTGCCGATGACATTGCTGACAAAGTCCAGATGGATGTCATAGCTTGAGTAAGTACCACATAACATACCGTCCGCCATGCCATGACGAACCAGCATCGCAGCGATCAGGGTAGAGCGGCGACGCGCTTCACGGTGTGCATATTCAGGCGTTACACCTTTGCGTTGCATCAGGTTGTAATAGTCGTCTGCAAATTTTTCGTAATCTGGGTTCTTTTCCTGATCCACGATAGTGATATTCACACCATCTTCAAGACGTAAGCCTAATTTCTTGATATTGGCTTCGATGACTGCTGGACGACCCACCAGAATCGGTTTTGCCAAGCCTTCATCCACTGCAATTTGCGCAGCACGCAGTACACGCAGGTCTTCACCTTCTGCATAAGCGATACGTTTAGGATCTGTTTTAGCTTGTGCAAAGATTGGTTTCATCATGAAGGCTGAGTTGTAAACAAACTCAGACAGACGTTGACGATATGCCGAGAAATCCTGAATCGGACGAGTCGCCACGCCAGAATCCATTGCAGCTTGTGCAACTGCAGGCGCAATTTCCAGAATTAGGCGTTGATCCAGTGGACCAGGAATCAGGTAATCACGGCCGAAAGAAGCTGATTTTTCTCCATAAGATGCAGCATCTGCTTCTATGTGTGCCATACGTGCAATCGCGTGTACGCAGGCAATTTTCATCTCTTCATTAATGGTGGTGGCACCAACGTCTAATGCACCACGGAAGATATAAGGGAAGCACAGTGCATTGTTCACTTGGTTCGGATAGTCAGAACGGCCAGTCGCCATGATGACGTCATCACGAATTTCGTGTGCATGTTCAGGCAGAATTTCTGGATCCGGGTTCGCCAAGGCAAAGATAATTGGATCTTTGGCCATCAGTTTCACCATTTCTTTGGTGAGAATACCGGCTGCAGAAAGACCCAGGAACATGTCTGCACCTGCAATCACGTCACCGATCTGAGAGGCATCAATGTCTTGTACATATGCTTTTTTAGATTCGTCCAGACCTTCACGTTTAGTTGTTAATAGACCACGTGAGTCAGCAACGATGATATTTTCTTTTTTCGCGCCAAGGGCACAAAGCAAGTTCAAGCAAGACAGGGCAGCAGCGCCGGCACCTGAAGCAATGATCTTGATTTCATCAATTTTTTTGCCGTTTAATTGCAAAGCATTCAGAAGAGCAGAACCTACAATGATTGAAGTACCATGCTGGTCATCGTGGAACACAGGGATTTTCATGCGTTCACGAAGTTTCTGTTCAATATAGAAACATTCTGGAGCCTTAATGTCTTCCAGGTTGATCCCGCCAAAAGTGGGCTCTAGAGAAGCGACAATATCAACAATCTTGTCTGGATCATTTTCAGCAATTTCGATATCGAATACATCAACACCCGCAAATTTTTTGAACAGTACGCCTTTACCTTCCATGACCGGTTTAGACGCCAATGGGCCAATATTACCCAAACCAAGAACTGCTGTACCGTTACTGACCACTGCAACCAGGTTACCGCGTGCGGTATATAGGGCAGCTGTTGAAGGATCACGTTCAATCTCAAGACATGGTGCGGCAACGCCAGGCGAGTAAGCAAGGGCTAAGTCACGTTGGTTGACCAATTGTTTGCTTGGTGTAACGCTGATTTTTCCTGGAGTAGGGAATTCGTGATAGTAAAGAGCCTGCTGCTTTAAAGATTGTTCGTCCATCTGTATCTCTATCGTTGTAAAGATTACCCAGAAAGCGGGTAAAAAATTGCATTTATGGCTCTGAATATAACATTTGTTAAGCACTTAGCCCAGTCAAAGTCGACCATTTTTGCGACAATATTATTCGAGGTAGATATAGACTTAGACTTGATATATATAAGTTTCAGCGACGCGATTCTGTTCTAAATACGCAGTTGCTTCCAGTTCAGGCAATGGCTTGGAGAAGAAGTAGCCTTGGGCAATATCACAATCTAAATCACGTAGATATTGCAGCTGTTCTTCAGTTTCAATACCTTCAGCGACGACAGTCATGCCCATGGCTTTGCCCATCGCGACCATGGCGCTGACAATTGCTTCCTGTTTATGTTCGCCAATTTTAGAGACAAAACTGCGGTCAATTTTGAGAATATCAATAGGAAAATCGGCAAGATAGGATAAAGAAGAATAACCGGTTCCAAAATCATCCAGCGAGATATTAATCTGGCGCTGCTTGATCTGGTTCAGCAGATTTTTGACAGATTCAGAGTTTTCAATCAGTGAAGATTCAGTAATTTCTAGTTCCAGACTAGTGCCAGAAATCTGGTTTTCGCTAATGGCCTGATCCAGATCATCGAGTAACTGACCACGACGCAGTTGCTGCGCCACGATATTCACAGAGACACAGATATTATGAAAGCCAAGATCATTCCATTCACGAATCTGTCTGGCAGTTTGCTGAATCACCAGACGGCCAATCTCGGAAATCAGGCTGGTCTGTTCGGCTAAAGGAATAAACAGGCCCGGTGGGATGATGCCTTTTTCTGGATGTTTCCAGCGCACTAAAGCTTCAAAGCCATAAATGTGCTGGTCATTAAAATTAATTTTCGGCTGATAATAGACTACGAGTTCACCATTCTGGATGGCTTTACGCAGATCACGTTCAATGAAAATTCCTTGCTCTAGCAAAGCTGTATTTTCATTAGAGTAAAAATGGATAGTATTCCCGCCTAGATTTTTGGCTTCACTCAGCGCCTGTTCTGCACAGTTATTTAAATAGTCTAACTGACGACCATGATCTGGATAGAAGGCTACACCCATCGACAGGGTAATCACATAATCTTGGCCGAAAATATGGAAAGGAGCCTGGAAAGCTTCAGCAATACGTTGACAATGTTCCTGTACAGAAGGGCGAATATGCGAGATTTCATACAAAATCGCAAAGTCATCGCCATTTAGATGAGCAACAAATAGAGCTTCAGCATTGGTCAGACGTAAGCGTTGTGCCACCTGACGCAACAGCTCATCACCGCCATTATTAGACAGATATTCATTCAATGGACGGAAACGATCGATATTGAGTCGGATCACCGCCATTTTCTTGATGGAATCTTTTTGCGTCATCAGATATTGATGCAGCTGGTAGTTATAGTAAAAACGGTTCGGTAAATCAGTCAGTGTGTCGTAATTTTCCAGATAAGACAGGCGCTGTTCCTGTAATTTACGCTCAGTCAGATCAGAGACAATGCCGATATAGTGAGTGATACGGCCTTCATCATCGGTAATTGCATTGATATGTAACCAGAGTGGCATCTCTTTGCCAGACAGGAATTTCTCACTCAGTTCGCCATCAAAAGAACCGATTTTCACAACTTGTTTGATGATATTGGAATGAATGCTGCGCTGCTGTGACTTATGACTCGCAGTAATATCAAATAGATATTTACCCAAGATGTCATTACGTTCAAAACCGGACAAATTTTCGAAATAAGGGTTCACTTCGATATAACGTAATTCATCATTTAGGATGAAGATCCCTTCAGCTGCTTGCTCAATTACACTGGCTGCCAGTTTCAGGCGTTCTTGAGAACTACGTTCCTGTTGAATATCACGCAAAATTCCCACCATGCGTAAAGGACGGTGAGTTTCGGGATCGCGACTGATCACCCGACCTACATCATGTACCCAACTCCAGACTCCCGGCGCTTGCTGAATCCGGTAAGTTACTTCATAGCGCTCAGTTTTCCCACGCAGATGCTGTTTCATATTGCTTTTGAATGCAGCCAGATCATCGGGATGAATCATATGTTGTAACTGCAAATGATGCTCACTGGATTTCCGTTGTACCTTCTCATCTTTATGATTGGTCAGCAAAATACTGCGGTCTTTGATATTCCAGTCCCATGGACGGATGCCGGCGATTTCATGGGTCAGCTCAAGGTTTTGCTGCTGGTTTTTCAGATCAATATTAATCTGTTCGATATCATAAGTACGTTCACGAACTTTCTGTTCCAGTAACTGATTGCTGAGCTGTAGCTCCAGTTCGATATCTTTTGATTTATTGACTTCAGTCTGTAACTGTTTGCACAGTTCATCCGTCCAGGCGACCTGCTGTTCGGCATTGCTCACCAGTAATTCATTTTCCGCATAAAGGCGGGAAGTACGTGTGTGAATACGATAGGTACTATTGGCACAGAGCAGGATCACAATAACTGCAAAATTTAGAGCTAGACCAAAGACCGGATTGGCACCAGAAATATGAAAAAACTGAAAGAGTAAAAAGGGTACTAATGAAGGTAAAAATACCAGTGAAAAGTAACTGAGCTTCTGGGTTAAATAAGTCAGACCGAAGGCTTGAGTCACGATTAATAGCAAAGCCGAAAGGGTTAGTGCTTCTATTTCATCAAAATTAATATTGGCCTGCGGCAAGTAATAATAGATCAGGGAAATACCGGAAGCGATACAGCAACCTACCGCAAAACTCTGAATCTGTAACCAGTAATGTGCATTTTTCAGTTGATATTGTTCAGGCTTAAAATACAGGGTATTGATGAGCCAGCACATACTGACGGTAATTTCAGTCAGGATAAACCAGAGATTAAAGTAACTATTCGATGAGCTATATTGAATGTGATAAACACAGAAAATATAGAGGCAAATAATCATGATACTTAACAGAAAATATCGGCTATGTCGAAGCGTGTTCGCAACCTGAGCACGATGCAAGTGCTCTTTGATATAAGCCTCTTGATTATCAATCATATAATTAAGTGCCTTGTATTCGTCCTGAACGGTTTTTATCCTAGATTTTAATTTTTATTCAAGCTTGAATGATTCTTAAATCAATCAATATGTGTTTCATTATTATTGACTCAAGAGTAGAGCGCTTATAAATAAAAATCAATAAAATTAATAACTAAATTTTACAATTTTGACCGCTTAAATAGTGTAATTCAAAATTGAGAGGGCAACGACAGGAGCAGTTTCGGTACGCAGGACACGTTCACCAATACACCAATTGACAAAGCCTTGCGCATTCGCCGCTAGGATTTCTGCTTCACTCAAGCCGCCTTCAGGGCCAATCAGCAAGGCAATATCCAGCGTGGCATTCACCAGAACATCAATTTCTTCTTTATTTGGCGCTAGCACCAGTTTGGTAGTAGGAAGATCAGTTTCCAGCCATTTTTCAAGTGACATTGGCGCTAAAATTTTAGGAACAATATTCATTCCACACTGTTCGCAAGCGGCAATGGCTACACCTTGCCAATGATCCAGTTTCTTCTGGTCGCGGTCGTATTTCAGGCGCATCTCACAGCGTTCAGAGGTTAAAAGCTGAATTTCAGATACACCCAGTTCGACCGCTTTCTGGATCGCATAATCCATGCGGTCACCTTTACTCATGACCTGGCCAAGCAAGGCTTTAAATTTTGGTGTGCGATCCGTAGGGTTATAACTATTGACCTGTACAGCAGCCGACTTTTTGGAAACTTCAACCAGTTCAACTTCATATTCACCACCTTGTCCATTAAACAGGGTGGCTTTTTCGCCGACTTGAGCACGTAAAACTTTAACCCAATGATGAAACACTGTTTCAGTCAGTTCTACAGTGGTATCTACTGCTAAATCAGCTTCAATAAAAAAACGTGGCATTAAAGTTTTACTCTCAAATCAGGTATTTTACTTATGCAAGACCGAGGTCTTTAACAAGTTGACGGGTTGGATCAGTGGTATTCATGGTATAGAAGTGCAAGCTCGGTGCACCGCCAGCAATCAGGCGTTCACAGAATTTCACCACAACTTCATGACCAAAGGCTTTAATGCTTGCAGTGTCATCTCCATAAGTTGCCAGTTGCTTGCGAATCCAGCGTGGAATTTCAGCACCTGTACCATCTGCGAAGCGAATCAGGTTGCTGGCATTGGTAATTGGCATGATACCTGGCGCTACTGGAATATCAATTCCAGCTTTCTGGATACGTTCTACAAAGTAGAAATAAGCATCCGGATTAAAGAAGAATTGCGTTAATGCAGCATTGGCACCTGCATTTACCTTATCCACAAAGTGCTGAATATCTTTATCAAAGCTGTCTGCTTGTGGATGCATTTCAGGATAAGCGGCAACTTCAATATGGAAGTGGTCACCTGAATGTTCACGGATAAAGCGAACCAGATCCTGTGCATAAGGCAATTCACCCAGGCCCACCTGACCAGATGGCAAGTCACCACGCAGCGCGACAATACGGTTAATTCCTTGTGCCTTATACAAATCAAGCAGTTCAGCGATACGTGCCTTGTCATCACCGATACAAGACAGGTGAGGGGCAACGGGTGTACCTTTACCATTAAAGTCATTGATCGTAGATAAAGTACGTTCGCGTGTTGAACCACCCGCGCCATACGTCACAGAAAAGAATTCTGGGTTCAGCAGTTGTAGTTCTTGATGTACGGTTTTGAGCTTTTCCGCACCCGCATCGGTTTTGGTCGGGAAAAACTCAAAAGAAATTGGAATCTGTTTAGACATGTTCAAATCCTTTTTATAAATACTTTTTACTTATCACCCTCTCCCTGACCTCTCCCAAAGGGAGAGGAGAATTCATTACTGAATTATGCAGGGTTTAAGCCCATATTTTTTTCACTTGAAGTCATTAAAACTTCATTGAAAATAATTTGGATGGTCACCCTCTCCCTAAGGGAGAGGGATGGGGTGAGGGATATTAATATTTATAAGCATCAGACTTGAATGGACCTTCAACAGGTACACCTAGGTAATCTGCCTGTTCTGGAGTCAATTGAGTCAGAACACCACCGAAACCGGCAACCATTGCAGCAGCAACTTCTTCGTCTAATTTCTTAGGAAGCAGTTCTACACGAATCGCTGCTTGTTTTTGATCTTCAGGAAGATCCGCAAATTTCTCAGCGAACAGGTGCATTTGACCCAATACTTGGTTCGCGAATGAACCGTCCATCACACGTGATGGGTGACCAGTTGCATTACCCAGGTTTACCAGACGACCTTCAGAAAGCAGGATCAGGTAATCATTTTCATTTTCTGAACGATATACTTGGTGTACTTGAGGTTTCACTTCAACCCATTTATAACTACGTAGGTAGTTGGTATCGATTTCAGTGTCGAAGTGACCGATGTTACAAACTACTGCACCAGCTTTCAGTGTATCCAACATTGCAGCGTCACATACGTGGTAGTTACCAGTGGTAGTCACGATCAGGTCGGTATTTTGAAGAAGATCAACGTTCACATCTTCTTTTTTGCCAGTTTGAACGCCGTTTTTGTATGGAGAAACCACTTCATAACCGTCCATGCATGCTTGCATCGCACAGATTGGATCGATTTCAGATACACGTACGATCATGCCTTCTTGACGAAGAGACTGAGCAGAACCTTTACCTACGTCACCATAGCCGATCACTAACGCACGACGGCCAGAAAGCAGCATGTCAGTTGCACGTTTGATCGCATCATTTAGAGAGTGACGGCAACCGTATTTGTTGTCGTTTTTAGACTTGGTTACTGAATCGTTGACGTTAATCGCTGGAACTTTCAGAGAGCCATCTTTCCACATTTCCAGAAGACGCGCTACACCTGTAGTTGTTTCTTCAGTAATCCCGTGGATTTTTGCAATCAGTTCAGGATATTTTTCGTGAACAACAGCAGTTAAGTCACCGCCATCATCCAGAATCATGTTGGCATCCCAAGGTTTGCCGTTCACATTGATCTGTTGTTCAAGACACCACATGTATTCTTCTTCTGTTTCGCCTTTCCAAGCAAATACAGGAATACCACGAGCAGCGATTGCAGCAGCAGCGTGGTCTTGAGTAGAGAAGATGTTACAAGAAGTCCAGCGAACTTCAGCGCCTAATTCAACCAGAGTTTCAATTAAAACTGCAGTTTGAATAGTCATGTGGATACAGCCAAGGATTTTGGCACCAGCAAGCGGTTTGGCAGCTGAGTAGCGCTTACGCAGACCCATTAGGGCAGGCATTTCAGCTTCTGCAAGTTTGATTTCTTTACGGCCGTAGTCAGCTAGGGAAATATCAGCAACTTTATAATCTGTAAATGAAGCATTAACCGCGTTCATCACGATCTCCTTATAAAAAACAATAATTGATCATTCAGTTCGCGGATGCCGTTGTTGGTCTGTCTAGAAAAAGTTGGACCGATCGTCGAGCCTGGCGCTTTTACATTTCGTACCTGTAAAACGTCGCAGCATCCCTCGACTAGCGAGGTATTGTACTTGGAAATTAATTTGGTTCCAATCCGAAATTGTTTATTATCTGACTAATAAGAAAATTTTGAAAATATTTTGAGAAATATCCTGATATTTGAAAACTGAAATAAAGTTTTATTCTCGTAAAAAAGCCCATCATCTGACGGGCTTGTTATTTATTCTATGTCCTGCTCAATTTCATCTGCTTTCTTAGTCCAGTAATCTGCCCGTATGTCATCAGCGGCCACACCAAGACCATTGGCATAAATAAAGGCAAGATCACGCATGGCTTGAACTTCGCCCCATTCAGCTGCTTGCTTTACAAGAGCGATAGATTTTTCAACATCTTTTTCGACCACATTACCACGACGGTAAAAACTAGCCAGTTCTAAAGTCGCTGCAGGGTGTTTTTCGAAATTGGCTTTACTCAACCAGTAATAGGCTAACTCAAAGTGAGCTTTAGAATCTTCAGGGTCTTCCTCAGCGATTTCTTTGGCATAAACCGTATAACCCTCACCGAGCCAGTACATGGCTTCAACCCAGCCGCCATTGGCTGCTTTCAATGCCCATTCTTCAGCCAGCATGATGTCTTCGTCATGCTCGCTTTGCATATAGAGTTCGGCAAGCTCAAATTGGGCTTCGGCATTGCCTGCCAGTGCGCGGTTTGCCAGCGTGGCAGGGGGAGAAACACGCTCAGTCATGTCAGTATCTCAAATATCTTTGTATCTAGATTAAAAGGTTCAAAATAAAAAAGCCAATCCGAAAACTGGCTTTTGTATAAAAGTCGACTGATAGAGCTTAAAACACGCAAACTAAGCTATTTGTTTAGAGGAATAACAATAAAACGAATAGAAAGAGAACAAGAATAAATTTAAATAGTTTTCAATGATTCAGAAAGCAAAACAGCGGCCCGAAAGCCGCTGTTGATATACGATTAATGAGATAAGAATTTAGTCTTGCTGGATTCCTGCAACCACCCAATCTTTTTGAGAACCGGCAGGTTTGACAAAGTGCCAGATTTCAGCAAACGGTTGAGGTTGGCTATTCAAGTCTTCACTTACAGTACCAGTGAAGCGTACGCTTACTACGTATTGACCATTCTCATTCGAGGAATCCACAACCATTGCATTCAGGTTAGAGAACTCAGCTACGTCCTGATCCTGATTTGCCATAATATCGTTATACATCGACTGGTAAAGATCAGGGGTCAGGTAACGTTTAATTTCTGAAATGTTGCTCGCCGTATTCATTGACTGAATGTGGTTGAAGCGCTGACGTGCAACACGTAAGAAAGTCGCAGGTTCTGTTCCATCTGGAAGCTGGTTGCCGCTATTAGTATAGGCTGCACCAAATGGCGCGTTATTTACCGGAGCTGAACCAAACGGAGCATTTGTGCTTGGTGTGCTACCACCCACGTTCTGACCAAAAATATTGGTGTTGTCACCACCGCGAGGAGGTGTCTGACCAAATGGTGCTGAATGACCAGCACCACTATTTGGAGCGTATGGATTAGAAGCTACTTTTTTTTTTACGCCCATCTTACGGAAAATGAAGAAGGCAACAGCGGCAGCAAGCAAGATCCAGATCCAGCCAGGAATACCACCTTTTTCCTCTTGTTGCTGTTGAGCTGCTTGAGCTTCAGAAGCCGCTTGTACTTCTTTGTCATCAGCCAGCGCATTGGCAGCAACTGCACCCACTGCAGCACCTGCTACACCGGCAGCAACCATACTACCTACACCTGGACCAGATCTTTGCTGAGTTGCAGCACCAGCGGCTGGAGCCTGTTGTGCTGGCGCAGCTTGACGAGGTTGTTGATAAGATTGAGTAGGCGCAGCAGAACGTTGCATACCATGGCTTTTACCGCCACCGGCACGTTTTGCTTCAGCAGTTAAAGGAGCAACCAGTAATGCTGCTGTTAAAAGACCTGCAACCAAACCACGCTGTCGAACTTCCATTCAATTTTCCTATGTGAAAAAAACTTATTTGAATACTCTATTTATATAGGCTTTATAGGGGATTTCAATCAAAAATGTGTATTTTTTTAAGCTTTTTGCAAGATTTATCGATTAAAACTAACTGAGTTCATCACTTAGGCTCATGGCTTCACTCAGGGCTTCATGCAATCGGGCTACAGCAATGACCTGTACGCCGGGAATCGGTTTTTGCGGTGCATTGGCACGCGGTAAAATAATATATTTAAAACCATGTTTGACGGCTTCTTTCAGACGTTCCTGACCATTCGGCACCGGACGAATTTCGCCAGAAAGACCAACTTCACCAAAAACAGCGAGTTGCTGAGGCAAGGCTTTAGTCCGGATACTGGATGCACAGGCTAAAAGTACAGCCAGGTCAGAACCGGTTTCGGTAATTTTTAAACCACCGACGATATTGACATAGACATCCTGACCGGATGTTTGTACGCCACCATGACGATGCATTACAGCCAGCAGCATATTCAGACGATTCTGTTCTAAACCTAAGGCTACACGGCGTGGCTGACCATGGGCATCATCGACCAAAGCCTGAACTTCAACCAAAAGTGGGCGAGTTCCTTCACGGCTAATCATGACGATGGAACCTGGAATCGCTTCATCATAACGACTGAGGAAAATGGCAGATGGATTGGCGACTTCACGCAGACCTTTATCGGTCATGCCAAAGACGCCAAGTTCATTGACTGCACCGAAACGGTTTTTGACTGCGCGGATCATACGGTAACGAGAATCCGACTGGCCTTCAAAATACAGCACACAGTCCACCATATGTTCCAATACACGCGGACCTGCTAAGGCACCTTCTTTGGTCACGTGACCAACAATAAACAGGGCAGTGCCGCTATTTTTGGCGAAACGGGTCAGTAGGGCTGCAGATTCACGAATCTGTGACACACCACCTGGTGCAGACTGCAAGGTTTCGGTATATAAAGTCTGAATCGAGTCCAAAATCGCAACAGCAGGACGTTCCTGTGCAAGCACCTCGCAAATGCGTTCCACACAGGTTTCTGCCATGACTTTCAGTTGGTTAGTTGGTAAGTCCAGACGCTGGGCGCGTAATGCCACCTGAGATAAAGATTCTTCACCTGTCACATACAGGGCAGAGCTATTGCCTGCTGCCATATGGGTTGCGGTTTGCAATAGGATAGTTGACTTACCAATCCCCGGGTCACCACCAATTAGCACCACGGAACCTGTGACCAGACCACCACCTAAGACTCGGTCAAATTCGCCAATCCCGGTTTGCAGACGGGTTTCATGTGAAACAGACACTTTATTTAAGGTAGTAATCGCAGCTGCCTGACCGGCATAGCCCCCAATTTTTGGCTGAGCACGATGTGTCGTTGCAGGCGCAATACTGACTTCTACCAGACTGTTCCATTCCCCACATTCAGAACACTGACCCGCCCATTTGGGATGGTCTGCTCCACATTGTTCACAACGATACACACTTTTTGCTTTAGCCATAATTTCCGAAAATAAATATTGGGAATGGGGGCTACAGCATAGCGGTGAATGAGACTGAAAACCAAGACCTTTAGCTGAAAAAAGTCAGTGATTTACGTCAACATATGACGCTTATGGATGCACCTTTCTACATGAAAGTAAAATATCTTCTATAATGAGAAAATTCATCACGGGTACAGGAAACCTGACATGCCACAACTTTTAAAACATATCGATGCGATCGCACGTGAAAAAGACCGTGATGTATTATTTGTACATTTTGAAAATTACGAACATGAAAATGCAGATGCTGAGTCCTATCATTTACGTCAGAACCTGATGGAATGGCTAGAGCAACGCCAAATTAATTTTGCACCCTGTATGGGCATAGAACAGCCTGGCGTAATTGAAAGTTATTCAGGTGATCTTTATATCGATGTGCCATTTGATGAAGCCAATCCAATTTACCAAATGGTCAGTGAACATCTGGAAGATGCCGAAGGGGAAATGAAAATTCCGGGTGTACTGTTCTTTGTATTATCTCTAGAAACTGCTCTTGAGATTGAAGCCGATCGTGAAGAGTTCTTAAATCTAAATCAAGCTCATGATGATGAATTTTCTGGCCGTGTGAACTGATAGTTTTAGCAAACTTAAATTGATAAAAAAGCCACTAAGAAAGTGGCTTTTTTATTAAGGGTTTTAAATTTTATTAATACAATTCACCTGATTTACGGCGAGCAATAAAATCTTTGGATTCTTTCACGATCACTCCAGACAGTAGTAACAGGCCGATCAAGTTTGGAATCGCCATCAAACCGTTGAATGTGTCTGCGAACAGCCAGACCAGATCCAGTGTTGCTACACAGCCAATAAATACTGAAGCGATATAAATGATGCGATAAGGGAATACAAATTTTTCACCGAGCAGATAGGTGGCACATTTTTCGCCGTAGTAGCTCCAGCCCAAAATGGTAGAATAGGCGAAGAAGATAATACCGAAGGTCACGATCCAGCCACCGACACCTGGCAGCAGTTTGTTAAATGTAGAAACAGTCAGAACAGCACCGGTTTGTCCACCAAAATCACTGCCGGCCATGATGAAGCCCATTACCAGGACAATACCGGTAATCGAACAGACAATAATCGTGTCAATAAAGGTTCCGGTCATGGAAACCAAGCCTTGACGTGCAGGGTGATCGGTTTTTGCAGCAGCTGCGGCAATCGGTGCTGAACCCATACCAGCTTCATTTGAGAATACACCACGCGCGACACCATAACGAATCGCCGCACCAATCGCACCACCTACGGCAGCTTCACCAGTAAAAGCATAGGTGAAAATCATTTTTAGTGCAGGACCCACTAAATCGAGATGGGTGAAAATAATGATCAGACCGCCCGCTACATAACCAATCGCCATAATTGGAACGATGAAGGAAGCAGCTCTAGAAATCCACTTAATCCCGCCTAGAATCACTAGTGCAGAAAACGCAGTGATCACGATCCCTGTAACCCAAGTTTCCAGACCAAAACCATTTTCTACCGCGAGTGCAACAGTGTTGGACTGAACTGAACTACCAATTCCCAAAGATGCGACAGCACCAAAGAACGCAAAAATCAGCGCCAGCCATTTCCATTTCAGGCCACGCTCAATGTAATACATTGGACCGCCAGACATTTCACCGCGTTCATTTTTAACCCGGTATTTGACGGCCAGTACACCTTCGCCATATTTGGTTGCCATTCCGAACAGGGCAGTCATCCACATCCAGAATACGGCCCCAGGACCACCCAGCACACAGGCAGTTGCGACACCGGCAATATTACCGGTACCGATGGTAGCTGACAGTGCGGTCATGAGTGAGCCAAACTGGGAAATATCGCCTTCATGCGAAGGGTGTTTGCCAAAAACCTGTTTAAAGGCCAGTGGCAACATGCGGAACTGCCAGAACAGCAGGCGGAAGGTCAGGAATATACCGGTACCGACAATGAGGACCAGCATATATGGGCCCCAGACCCAGCCACTGACGGTTTCCATGATGCTTTGTAAATTTTGCATAAATTTCTTCTTATTTATCCGTGTCAGCTTTATTTGAGATGTTGATTGAAAAGCAATTGCTATGCCATGCGCGCTCATCCTAAACGCGAATATTGGCGGATTTGTATTCTATTTTTTACATAGTTTCAGCGCTTTGACAAGAAAAATCCTGTATTCATTGCGCCTTAAAACTAAGACTAAAGATAAATGAATATTGATATAAGAAAAATAAATTAACTTGCAAGATTAGTTGGAAAATACAAATGATGCGAATTTTCTTTTTGTATTCCGGGTTTTTTACGTTAATTTGTCGCGATTAAAACTCAAAGTTGAAATGAAATAATGTCAGAAAAATATAGTCACTCATCATCGGAAGATGGTGAGCTACAGCGTAGTTTATCCAACCGGCACCTGCAGTTAATTGCCATTGGGGGTGCGATTGGCACCGGCCTGTTTATGGGTTCAGGGAAAACCATTAGCCTGGCAGGACCATCCATTCTGGTGATTTATATGATCATCGGTTTTATGGTGTTTCTGGTCATGCGTGCATTGGGTGAATTATTGTTATCCAATCTGCAATATAAATCTTTTATTGATTTTGCCACAGATCTGATCGGGCCATGGGCAGGTTATTTTGTCGGCTGGACCTACTGGTTATGCTGGATCACGATTGGTATCGCGGATCTGTCAGCCATTATCTATTACCTGCAATTCTTTAATAACGGCCTGCCATTTACTCCGGGCGAAGGCGTGCTGATCAGTATTGCCTCTATTGTCTTCATTATGGGCTTGAACCTGGCAACCGTGAAACTGTTTGGTGAAATGGAATTCTGGTTTGCTTTGATCAAGATTATCGCCATTATTGTTTTGATTGGTGTGGGTCTGTGGATGATCTTTACTGGCTTTACTAATGATGCAGGTACGGTCGCTTCATTTGCCCATATCTGGGATCATGGCGGTTTATTCCCGACAGGAACTATGGGTTTCCTGGCTGGTTTCCAGATTGCGATTTTCGCCTTTGTAGGTGTAGAGCTGGTTGGTACTACGGCTGCTGAAACCAAAGATCCAGAGCGTAACTTGCCGAAAGCGGTGAACTCGATTCCGATCCGTATTATTATTTTCTATGTGCTGGCTCTGATCATTGTGATGTCAGTAACACCATGGGATCAGATCAATCCAAATGTTTCTCCGTTTGTGAATCTGTTCAGTCAGGCAGGTATTGCGGCGGCTGCAATCATCATGAACCTGGTAGTGCTGTCATCAGTAATGTCATCGATGAATAGTGGAGTGTTCTCAACCAGCCGTATGTTGTTCGGTTTATCTCGTGAAGAACAGGCACCGAAAGCCTTTGGTCGTTTGAATTCGCGCGCCGTTCCAGCGAATGCTTTGTATTTCTCTGCGATCTGTTTATTGCTCGGTGCAGCATTACAGTACTTCGTGCCGAATACGGTTGAAGCATTTACTTTGGCAACAACTTTGTCGACTATTCTGTTTATCTGTGTATGGCTGATCATTATCTGGAGCTACATGATCTATTACCGTACCCGTCCGGAATTGCATGCTAAATCCATATTCAAGTTGCCTGGTGGGTTGGTGACTTGCTGGATCGTGATTATTTTCTTTGTCGGCATGATTGGTGTGTTGTCGCTGGAAGATGATACCCGTCGTGCCTTGATGGTCAGCCCGGTGTGGTTCATTTTGCTGATTATTGGATATTTAGGCTTATATAAACAGAAACATAAATAATCCATATCAATAAAAACGTCAGCGATCTGCTGGCGTTTTTTTATGTCTGAATATACTCTCTAGCGTTTAGCGCTTTGGTCATACGGATGATCGCGTTATACTTCATCGAAAATACTCATATAGGTGGTCAGATGCGTCAGGTCATTTGCTACATCAGTTTAATTACAGTCGGTTTTGCCTTGGTCGGTTGTGGTCAGTCGGGAGCTTTACATCTTCCAAATGATCCAAACTACGATAAACGTGCCAAGTATTTACTCTATAAAAATACTGAATCTGCACCGCAAGTATCAGATGAACAACAGGATGCGCCGGTCAAGCAGCAATTTGAAGCGCCCGCTGAATCCGATTCAACACCATCTCCTTAAGACTTTCAGAGAAAGGATACATTCATGAGTTTCACCCGCATTAATGGGGTATTGCATGCTGAGCAATGTTCACTGCAACAGCTCGCAGAGCAATTTGGCACACCACTTTATGTTTATTCAAAAGCAACTTTTGAAAAGCATTATCTGGATATGGACCGTGCTTTTAGCTTTATCGATCATCAAATCTGTTTTGCGGTAAAGTCAAACTCTAATCTTGCGGTATTGAATGTATTGGCCAAGCAGGGTGCTGGTTTCGATATCGTGACTGGTGGTGAACTGGCTCGTGTCTTGAAAGCCGGTGGTGAGCCTTCAAAAATCGTATTCTCAGGCCTGGGTAAATCTGAAGCAGATATCAAGAAAGCACTGGAAGTCGGCATTGCCTGCTTTAATGTGGAATCTTATGCCGAGCTGGATCGTATTCAGAAAGTAGCGGCTGAACTTAAGGTTAAAGCGCCGATTTCTCTACGTGTGAATCCGGATGTTGATGCGAAAACCCATCCATATATTTCCACTGGTTTAAAAGAAAACAAATTTGGTATTCCATCAGATAGCGTATTTGATACCTATGCTTATGCAGCATCATTGCCAAATCTTGAAGTGGTCGGGATTGACTGTCATATCGGTTCGCAGTTGACTGAAACTCAGCCTTTTGTTGATGCGCTGGATCGTGTCATTGTCATGATCGACAAGCTGAAAGACATGGGCATCAACTTGAAACACATCGATATCGGTGGTGGTCTGGGTGTGACATATAAAGATGAAACACCCCCATCGGTTGAAGAATATGCCAATGCCATGCGTCCGGCTTTAGAAAAACTGGGCCTGAAAGTTTATATGGAGCCGGGTCGTAGTATCTCTGCCAATGCAGGTGTTTTACTGACCAAAGTGGATCTGCTGAAACCAACCAATCACCGTAACTTTGCCATCATTGATGCCGCGATGAATGACCTGATTCGTCCAGCTTTATATGAAGCATGGATGGATATTCAGTCTGTGACACCGCGTACAGATGTGGAAACAAAAGAATGGGATGTGGTGGGCGCGATCTGTGAAACAGGCGATTTCCTGGGCAAAGAACGCGAGCTTGCCATTAAAGAAAATGATGTACTAGCAGTTCTTGGGGCTGGTGCATATGGTTTCGTAATGAGTTCAAACTATAACAGTCGTGGCCGTGCTGCTGAAGTGATGGTGGATGGTGATCAGGCGCATCTGATTCGTGAGCGTGAAACGGTTGAATCACTTTGGGAACGTGAGCGTTTATTGCCTTAAGGAGACTGAATAATGTTGCTTGAATTTACCAAGATGCATGGCCTGGGCAATGATTTTATGGTGGTAGACCTGATTAGCCAGCGTGCTTATCTGGATACTCTCACTATTCAGCGCTTGGCAAATCGTAACTTTGGTGTGGGTTTTGACCAGCTCTTGATTGTTGAACCGCCTGATATTCCAAGTGCAGATTTTAAATACCGTATTTTTAATGCGGATGGTTCTGAAGTTGAGCAGTGCGGTAATGGTGTGCGCTGTTTTGCCCGTTTCGTGCATGAACGTCAATTAACGACTAAAACCAAAATCAAGGTACAGACCAAAGCTGGAATCGTGGAACCTGAACTTGGTGCCAATGGCTGGGTACGAGTGAATATGGGTTATCCAAAATTCCTACCTCAGGAAATTCCATTCGTGGCTGAAGAACCGGAAAATCTGTATGACATCGATCTGGCGGGTGGTGAGAAACTGACGATTGATGTGGTGAATATGGGTAATCCACATGCAGTGACGATTGTTCCGGATGTGTTGACTGCTGATGTGGCTAAAATTGGTCCACAGGTGGAATCTCATGTGCGTTTCCCGGCACGCGTTAATGCTGGATTTATGCAGATCATTGATGAAAAGCATGCCCGTTTACGTGTTTATGAGCGTGGTGTAGGCGAAACACTGGCTTGTGGTACAGGTGCCTGTGCTGCAGCAGTGTCTGGTATGCGCCGTGGTTTGTTATCTAGCAAGGTCGAAATTGAACTTGCGGGTGGTAAATTGCAGATTGAATGGAAAGAAGGTGATGTAGTCTGGATGACGGGCCCAACCGCCAATGTTTATGAAGGTCGACTGGACTTGCGCTACTTCCAGGGTTAATCCCACATTTATTTCTCTAAAAAGCACCGCACATAGTACGGTGCTTTTTTTATGATAGGATGAATTCCATATTTAATTGATATCACAACAGCTCTATGAATCAGCTTGTGTTTTTACCGGGTGCATCAGGCAGCCAAGGCTTTTGGCAGCCGTTGTTGGCTCATTTAAAAACAGATCAATCTACAAAAATATTGACATATCCGGGCTTCGATGGGGTAGAACCAAATTCAACTATTCAAAATCTTCATGATCTGCAGGAACTCATCACAGAGCAGATTGAGGATGATTCGATTCTGGTTGCCCAGTCCATGGGGGGAGTTCTTGCAGTTGGAATTGCACTACATCATCCACAGAAAGTCAAAGGACTGGTTTTATTGGCAACTTCTGGTGGTGTGGATCTATCACAGTTCGGTTGTGCTGACTGGCGGATAGATTATCGCGAGCAGTTTAAAGATGTTCCTGATTGGTTTTTACAAGATCAAACCGTATTTAGCCTGAAACAGTTAAGCAATCTTGAGATTCCTGTTCTACTGATCTGGGGTGACCAAGACGCTTTAAGTACCGTTCAGGTGGGGCAATGCTTAAAGCAAAATTTGAAACATGCAAACCTGCATGTAATTCAAAGCGGAGATCATTTCTTTGCGGCGACTCATCCAGTACAGACCGCAGAACTGATTGAAGCTTGGCTGGAGTCAATTGAATGGAGCAAGTAAAGCTTTCTGCAAAAGACTTGCTCGGAATCTGGCTCAAAGAACGTGAGATCCAGAACCAGTCTAAACATACCTTGCAGGCCTATGAACGTGATGTGGCTGATTTTCTGGAGTTCTGCGCAGTACAACAACTAGCGCTTAATGATGTGGAAGCCACGGATTTACGCCAATTTCTGGCTGAAAAAGTCGAGCAGCACGGATTAAGTTCGAGTAGCTTGCAGCGGATGCTCTCTTCGATTCGCCAGTTCATGAAATGGGCAGAGCAGGCGCAGTATCTGGCATTTAATCCGGCTGATGATTTTCAGTTGAAACGTCAGTCACGTCCTTTGCCGGGTATGGTCGATATTGAAACTGTGAACCAGATTCTGGACCAGCCGGCTCCAGAAACCGAAGCGCAGCAGCAAATGTGGTTGAGAGACAAGGCGATTCTGGAATTACTCTATTCCAGTGGTTTACGTTTGGCAGAAATTCAGAGCTTAAGAATCAAGGATGTTGATTTTAATCGTCAGCTCTTGCGTATTACTGGTAAAGGCAATAAAACCCGGGTAGTGCCTTTTGGTTCAAAAGCCAAAGACAGTCTGATGGAATGGCTAAAAATTTATCCGCTCTGGAATGGTGATTTTGTACCTGACGCGAATGTATTTATCACCCAAAAAGGCAATCCGCTCGGTGCACGGCAAATTGAAAACCGGGTCAAGTTTCAGGCGCAGCGTGCAGGGGTTAATGTTGACCTGCATCCGCATTTATTGCGGCATTGTTTTGCCAGTCATATGCTGTCGAATAGCGGTGATCTTCGTGCCGTTCAGGAAATGTTGGGGCATAGCAATTTGAGTACTACACAAATTTATACTCATATTGATTTTGATCGACTTGCGCAAATTTACGATCAGGCGCATCCGCGGGCACAGCATAAAGAATAGGAAAAATTTAAAGTTTTCTTCCGCTTGTCGGATGATTAGGATTCATGGCATAAAACTTTCATGTATCATGCTCAAAATATGACCTGAACAGACTGTTAGAAAGATATTTCACTATTGTCTTATTTTTCAAATGGCTGTTTTCGGATATAAGTATAAATAGTAATCAATTTTTAAAAGAAAATCAGCGATCTCGATACTGGAATTTTTATGGACACAGCAATTATCCCGGATATACAACAAAAGCATGCGCAGTTAAGCCCAGCCCAAAAAGATATGTTTGCGGGTTATGGTTTACGCCAGATTAAACATTTTGTTGAGATTAGCTTGCCCACTATTGAAGCCGTTCTCCCTGAAGGAGCAATCGTGCAAGGGATTAATGCAGAAGGAAAAATGCAGGCTTATAATCCTGAAACAGGCCAGTATTATCTATGGATTTCTGATCTGCAATGGCAGACCACGCAGCGAGCCAGTAAAGCTGTTGACCTAAAAGAAGATGCGCTCGAAATTTGGAATATTTTCGATCTGAAGTCTTATGAACTGATTGAACTGAGTCATGTGCATCGTGACTTTCTGCAAGTTTAATGAACATGAAGGATGACTAAGGTCATCCTTTTTTATTGCTAAAATATTTTATAAGTCATCCAAGGGTAACTGAAAACTTTGCTTGATAATCTGGCTGGGTAAATCTGTTTTGACACTGGTAATGCCATTTTTCTTGGTCAAATGTGTGGACTGGAATTTACGGTAACTTTCCAGATCAGGCACCACAACTTTTAACATCGCATCACATTCACCCAGAATGATATAGCACTCCATCACCTGAGGCAGCTCTTTCATCGCCTCGATAAAAGTATCAATGGTTTCTGCATCCTGACCGACCAGCCAGATCCGTGAAAACAGAATCAGTTGAAAACCGATTTTCTGTGAATCCACGATGGTGGTGTAATTTTGGATCACGCCCGCATCTTCAAGCAATTTCACCCGACGCAGACAGGAAGAAGGGGATAGTCCAATTTCACGTGCCAGATCGTTGTTCTGAATACGACCATTGGCTTGCAGGTGCTGAATGATACTTTTATCAATACGATCAAGTTTTACTCGCACAGACTTGGAAGATGTTCTCATAAATTAGAATATAATTCGAAAAATAATACTTATTATAAAATAAATTGAAAGCCTATTTTGTAAAAATTCGCAGATACTAATTTCACTTTCCGAAGATTCAAAGGAAAAAGGAAATGTCTGTATTTGCACTTTTTGCACTGACCGTGCTCCCCCTGATTTTTACACCTGGACCAGATATGCTGTTTATCCTGTCTCAAGTGATGGGTAAAGATGCAAAAGCAGGCATGATGGCAACTATCGGGATTTGTTCAGGTTATCTGGTACATTCCATTTTGGTAGCAATAGGAATCGCAGCGATTATCGTGTCTTTTCCGGTATTGTTTGAAGCGATTCGCTGGCTGGGTATTGCTTATTTGCTCTATCTGGCTTGTAGCCTGTTGAAATCAGTATTTAGTAAAAACTCAATGAAAATTGAGAAAAAGACCACTGCTAATCCAGTGAAAAAAGGCTTCTTTACGGCCTTACTCAATCCTAAAGGCATGCTGATCTATTTTGCGATCTTGCCGCAGTTTATCGATAAAAGCGGAAATACTGTAAGCCAAGGCTTAATTCTCTCTTTTATTTTTATCGGCATGATTTTCATTGTTTATTGTGCTCTCAGCATTCTGTTCAGCAGAATTACCCGCAATACACAAATTGATGAGCGTAAACAGAAATGGGTTGATGGCACCTCAGGCGGTTTACTTGCCCTTGCTGCAAGCTGGTTAATTATTAATTAAGCAATGGCGTATTTTAAAAAAGCATACTGCTCCCAGTATGCTTTTTTTATATTTATAGATTGATGACAACCCGATTTTTAGACCTGCCAACAAAATAAAGCGGAGTAAATTGAGCAGATATGCAGAATAAATGATGAACAATTCTCTATTATGTCCAAACTGACCAAAGCGGTCATTTTTAAATATAAGTCATTTTCCACAAATTTTAGGACGGATTTGTGCATTTAATAAGCAAAAATCAAAAGTTCTGATGTGTTTCATCAAATAAAAACATAATAAAAATCAAAGGTTAAATTTTATTAAATATTGATAAAATTCATTGTAATAAATCGATACGGATTAATTGTGAACGCATCGTTCAAGGAAAATTACGCATTTTTACAGCTCTTTGCTGAATTGTGACTTGACCGAAATGCCGTGCACATTGCAAGATAGGGCACCTAAAAAAATTTAAGTGAAGAGTTATTATAACTTTTCTCAACATTTACATTTGCTAAAACAGCCGAGGATTACATGAAGGCTCTTGTTGCTGTAAAACGTGTGGTTGATGCCAACGTTAAGGTTCGCGTTAAGCCGGACAACAGTGGTGTTGACTTAACAAACGTTAAAATGTCAATTAACCCATTCTGTGAAATCGCGGTGGAAGAAGCGGTTCGTTTAAAAGAAAAAGGAACTGTTTCAGAAATCGTTGTTGTTTCTATTGGTCCTAAAGAAGCTCAAGAACAAATCCGTTCTGCAATGGCGCTTGGTGCTGACCGCGGTATTCTGGTTGAAGCTGATGACAGCCAGCTAGGTGCGCTAGAAGTTGCTAAAATTCTAAAAGGCGTTGTTGAAGCTGAACAACCTCAATTGATCCTTCTTGGTAAACAAGCAATTGATGACGACTCTAACCAGGTTGGTCAGATGCTTGGTGCACTTTTAGGTGCAGGTCAAGGTACATTCGCTTCAGAAGTTAAAGTTGAAGGCGACAAAGTACAAGTGACTCGTGAAATCGACGGTGGTCTACAAACTGTTGAATTATCACTTCCAGCGATCGTAACTACTGACTTGCGTTTGAATGAGCCACGTTATGCAGCTCTTCCAAACATCATGAAAGCGCGTAAAAAACCGCTTGATACCAAGTCACCTGCAGATTTCGGTGTAACTACTACAACTAAACTGAAAACAGTAAAAGTTGAATCTCCTGCAGAGCGTAAAGCTGGCGTACAAGTGAAGTCTGTAGACGAACTTGTAGAAAAATTGAAAAACGAAGCGAAAGTGATCTAATACAGAAGGATAAAAATCATGAGTATTTTAGTAATCGCTGAGCACGACAACAAAGCACTTAACGCTGCTACTTTAAACGTTGTTGCTGCGGCGCAAAAAATCGGTGGTGATATCACTGTATTGGTTGCTGGTTCTGGCGCTCAAGCAGTTGCTGATCAGGCAGCTAAAGTTGCGGGCGTAAGCAAAGTTTTACTTGCTGACGACGCTGCTTATGCAAACCAATTGGCTGAAAATGTAGCGAAACTGGTTGCAGAATTAGGTAAAGGCTATAGCCATATCCTTGCTGCTTCTACTACTACTGGCAAAAACATTCTGCCACGCGCTGCTGCACTTCTTGATGTCAGCATGATCACAGACATCATCGCTGTTGATTCTGCAAATACATTCAAGCGTCCGATCTATGCAGGTAACGCGATTGCAACTGTTGAATCTTCTGAATCAGTAATCGTTGCAACTGTTCGTGGTACTGCATTTGATGCGGTTGCTGCTGAAGGTGGTTCTGCTGCGGTTGAAGCTGCTGCTTCTACTGGTGATGCTGGTATTTCTAAGTTCATTAATGAAGAAATCGTTAAATCTGAACGTCCTGAATTGACAGCTGCTCGTATCGTCGTTTCTGGTGGTCGTGGTGTAGGTTCTGGTGAGAACTACCACAAAATCCTTGATCCACTAGCTGACAAACTTGGCGCTGCTCAAGGTGCTTCACGTGCTGCAGTTGATGCTGGTTTCGTTCCTAACGATATGCAGGTTGGTCAAACTGGTAAGATCGTTGCACCTGACCTGTACATCGCTGTAGGTATCTCTGGTGCGATCCAGCACTTGGCAGGTATGAAAGAATCTAAAGTGATTGTTGCGATCAACAAAGATGAAGAAGCTCCAATTAATGCAGTAGCAGACTACTGGTTAGTAGGTGACCTGAACACTGTAATTCCTGAATTGGTTTCTAAAATCTAATTTCTGAATCAGTTTCAAAAAAACGCTCCTTTAGGAGCGTTTTTCTTTTTTTAAATCTAAATAATTAATCTAACTAACAAGTCGTCCATTTCTGACTCGAAATTTTGGTTATTGTATATTTTGTGTTAATATTAAACTTTTATTAAGCTTGCCATTTGGCGGAGTGTCCGTGAAATTTGATTTTCAGTTACCAGTCAGTATTTTGGTAATGATGATCTGCTGATTGATTTTCCCTTTTCTCCCGAGCCTGCACCTTCCTTTGTTAGGCGGTATGACGGTTACAGCAGTTGAGTCAATTCAAGCATTAATGTTGTTTGGTTTTGCCGTATTTAGTTTTTTCTATATCCGTCCATTTGAATTAAGTAAAGGTCAAAAACAATTTTGGC
Organism: Acinetobacter sp. YH12137; assembly: GCF_013418535.1. Classification (NCBI taxonomy): domain Bacteria; kingdom Pseudomonadati; phylum Pseudomonadota; class Gammaproteobacteria; order Moraxellales; family Moraxellaceae; genus Acinetobacter; species Acinetobacter sp. YH12137. The sequence continues at coordinate 183,929 of NZ_VPBW01000001.1, forward strand.
TCTGGTCAGTTGCATGGTGGATTATGCTGTTTGGTAGAAGTACCAGCTGGGGACGTGACTATTTCCCGGAAGTGCCAAAAATCTATTTCCGTGGTATTTCGGTTCTTGTGATTGCACCCGTGGTGTTTATGCTGTTTTTAGCACCTTTGCGTCAAGAAATTGCTTATAAGTTTAAGCATGTATCACTTCCAATTTGGGCACTCATATTAGCTTTCATTGGCTTGCTGATGTCTGATGGCATTGAACATAATCGGTTTTTTATTCATTTTATTTTTACAGATTTTATCTATAAAGATTTGATGGAAGAACTATACGAATTTCCGCTTATTATCGGCTTATTCCTGGTCGCTTATCCATTAATGAAGCAAGATTGTGCTGTGACAAAATCAACTAGTCAGGTCATAGCTGAAGATGATTTGTCCGATATAGATTCTAAACTTCATATTTAAGTGACTTGCTTTTTTAAAGAAAAAAATGAACCTCTGCAAGCAGAGGTTTTTTAATATCAAAATATTGTGAAGTGATTAAAATTTCTACTAAAAATCCTGTGGATAGTTGGGGCTGAAACAGGTAAATTTAGCCTAGATTATGCTATACTGTACGACTAAATTTTAATATTGGTTCAGCTTTTTTTTGAGCCGATTTATAGCTGGATTTACGACATATAAATGCAAGCCAAATCTGGCTTGTAGAATAAGGAGTATGCATGAGCGTATCGGAAATTAGACCGATTGCCATTGAGGATGAACTCAAGCACTCGTATTTAGACTATGCAATGAGCGTGATTGTGTCACGTGCCTTGCCGGATGTACGAGATGGTCTAAAACCTGTTCATCGTCGTGTGCTTTTCGCAATGCACGAATTGGGCAATGACTACAACAAAGCTTACAAGAAGTCTGCCCGTGTTGTAGGTGATGTCATCGGTAAATATCACCCACATGGTGATTTTGCTGTTTATGAAACCATTGTCCGTATGGCTCAGGACTTTAGTCTGCGCTACCAACTGGTTGATGGTCAAGGGAACTTTGGTTCAATCGACGGCGATAGCGCTGCGGCAATGCGTTATACCGAAGTTCGTATGCGTAAGCTGACCCATGAGTTATTGGCTGATCTGGAAAAAGATACAGTTGACTGGGAAGATAACTACGACGGTTCTGAGCGTATTCCGCAAGTCATGCCAACTCGTATTCCGAACCTGTTGGTGAATGGTGCGGCTGGTATTGCAGTCGGTATGGCGACCAATATGGCGCCACACAACATGACTGAAGTAGTGAATGCGTGTCTGGCTTATGCAGATAATCCAAATATCAGCATCGAAGGTTTGATGGAATACATTTCCGGTCCAGATTTCCCAACGGGCGGTATTATTTACGGTAAATCAGGTATCGTGGATGCCTATCGTACTGGTAAAGGCCGTTTGCATATTCGTGGTAAATATCACTTTGAAGAAGATGCCAAATCTGGCCGTACTACGATTGTCTTCACAGAAATTCCTTATCAGGTCAACAAAGCGAAAACGATTGAACGTATCGCCGAGCTGGTCAAAGAGAAAAAACTTGAAGGCATTTCTGAACTTCGTGATGAATCGGACAAGGAAGGGATGCGTATTGCGATTGACCTGAAGCGTGGTGAAAATGCTGAAGTCATCGTCAATAACCTGTTCCAGAATACACAGTTAGAAAATTCTTTCAGCATTAACATGGTTTGCTTGGACAATGGCCAGCCGAAATTGATGAATCTGAAAGACATCATCGCTGCGTTTATTCGTCACCGTCAAGAAGTCGTGACACGTCGTACTATGTACGAACTGCGCAAAGCACGTGAACGTGGTCATATTTTAGAAGGTTTAACCGTTGCTCTGGCAAATATTGATGCCATCATCGAAACCATCAAAACTTCTGCCAACCCGGCTGAAGCGCGTGAGCGTTTGCAAGCAGGTGAGTGGGCAGCAGGCGGTGTAGCAGCCTTGCTCGAAAAAGCGGGTGCTGTTTCTGTACGTCCTGATGAAATTGAAGGCGAAGATCCAAACCGCCCGTTTGGTATTGATGGCGATGTGTATCGTTTATCTCCGACTCAAGTTAACGCGATCATGGAACTACGTCTCCATCGCTTAACTGGTCTTGAGCAGGATAAACTTCAAGCTGAATATTCTGAAATCTTAGGTCAAATTGCTGAATACACAGCCATCTTAAATGACTTCAACTTATTGATGAACGTGATTAAAGAAGAGCTGGCATTGATTCTTCAGCAATATGGCGATGCGCGTAAAACAGATATCGTTGAGTCTCGTATCGACTTCTCTCGTGAAGACCTGATTCCTGAAGAACAAATGGTTCTTACGGTTTCAAAAACTGGTTATGCGAAAACTCAACCATTATCTGACTATGCTGCGCAACGTCGTGGCGGTCGTGGTAAGTCTGCAACCAGCATGAAAGAAGACGATTACATCCAGCACATGGTTGTAACATCGAACCATGCTACGGTACTTTGCTTCACCAATGTCGGTAAGGTTTATCGCCTGAAAGTTTATGAGGTGCCACAAGCTTCGCGTGGTGCCAAAGGTCGCCCAATGGTGAACTTGTTGCCGCTGGATGACAACGAAACCATTACTGCTATCTTGCCAGTGATTGATGCACCGAAGAAATTCAAAGAACGTCTGGCTGACTTCAAGGCATTTGTGAAGACCAATGCTGCCCAGCTGCAAACCAATGAAGTGATCAATAGTCACTTTGCGGCACTAGAAGCTGCTCTTGCTGAATCTGAAGATGGTGCAGATGATATTTCTGATGCACTGCGTGTTCAATTGAAAGAGCTTGGTTTAGCACTTTCAACCACTGATCTTGATGCTGACATCATCAATGACTTTGCACAGCAAGCCGAAGCTGTTCGTAAGAACTTCTATGTGTTTATGGCGACTGAGTACGGTACGATTAAACGTGTAGAACTGGAACAGTTCTCAAATGTTCGTTCAAACGGTTTACGTGCGATTGAACTGAATGGCGATGACACCTTAATTGGTGTTGCGATTACTGACGGTGAACAACAAATTATGTTGTTCTCGAACGAAGGTAAAGCAATTCGTTTCGCAGAGACTGACGTACGTTCAATGGGTCGTTCAGCCAAAGGTGTACGCGGTATGCGCGTGACCATCGGTGCTTCTCAGGTTGAAGATGCAGAAGATGCAGATGTTGAATCTGATGATGAAGATACAACTGAAGCTAACTTCATTAGTCGTATCGTATCTCTAGTGGTTGTACCTGAAACCGGTGAAGTGCTGTGTGCTTCTGCAAATGGTTATGGTAAACGTACCCCGGTAGATGACTTCCCAACCAAGAAACGTGGCGGTAAGGGTGTGATTGCAATCAAGACCTCAGAACGTAACGGTGAGCTGGTCGGTGCAGTTGCGATTGACGCATCTAAAGAACTGATGCTGATTTCTGATGGCGGTACACTGGTTCGTACCCGTGCTTCTGAAGTGGCACAGACTGGTCGTAATGCACAAGGTGTTCGTCTGATCCGTCTGGCTGAAGACGAAAAACTGGTGGGTGTAGAAGCGATTGAAGCAGTTGAAGATGAGTTGGAAATATTGGAAGATATTGAAAATACTGAATCTGCAGCTGATGATGTAACTGATACACAAGAAGCTGAAAAAGATGATGACAATACAGTAGAGGAATAAGTTCTGCTACTGATGAAAAAGGGCGCTTCGGCGTCCTTTTTTACACATCGGCTAAATGAGAGATAGATAATGAAAACCAGATTGATGCTTTTGACCGCAGCTATTGCACTTAGTGGCTGTAATAATGCAATGGATAGTATGCCTGATCCAAGCCCTGAACAGGAAAAGGCTGCGCAAGTAGCTTATGAAGATCTGCGTGATGGAAAATATGACGAGTTTTTAGCTCAGCTTGAACCGAAGTTACAGGCAGAGTTTCAAAATAATGAAAAAATCATGAAGCGTTTTTCACGTTCAATTCCGCAAGGTGAATATAAGTCCAAGACTATCATGAGAAAGAACTTCGAGGAAAATAACGGTAAACCGAGTGAATACAAGGTCAGCTATGAAATTGTCTATCCAAAAAATCTGGTTCAGTATGATGTGAGTTTTGACCAGCCGAATGGCAGTACTAAAATCCGCAACTTTAATATTCAGGTATTTGGTGAATAATTTTCAATGCGAATAGCCTGAGTAAATCCAGATTTAAGAACGTGGGCGTAGCCGATAATAGCCTAAGACCATACAGATGATGCCGATCACCAATAGATAAGCAAGCTTTCCTAGAATCATATAAGTGGGCACACCCATCTGATTGAGTTGAATAAACATCTGCACGATTTGGGTCGAAGGTAAGGCTTGCCCAATAAGTTGGACCCAGACTGGCATGGCAGCATGCGGCCAGGCGACTCCTGAAAGCATAAAGAGCGGAATCGAAGTAAAAACAATGATATGGCCGGCGCGTTCTGGCATGTCCAGAAAACTGGCGAACAGCACTGTGATACCGATCATGCAGAATACAAAGACAGGTACAGCAAGCAGCATGCCCCAGAAATTTCCACCACGGGGATAATCAAAATACCAGAAAGTAAAACCAAACAGGTAATAACAGCCCAGACAGCCAATGGTCAGAATCGCCAAACTGATGCCACTTAAGGTGGTCAGATTAATCACCTGTCTACTTTCTCGATACAACGCAATTAACATACTCAGGCCTAGAAAAATAGTCTGATGAATAATCAATGGCGCAACAGCCGGAAACACATAGCTGCCATAGCCAGAAAGCGTATTAAATAATGGAATCTGGTGAATGGATAGGGCAGGAGAGAAGTGTGAAATCTCGCTAAAGCGTTCAGCATATTCACTTAAGGTATTTTCTACTGAAGAGACCAAGCCTAAACCAATCTGTTTGGTAATTAAAAAGTTAGCAGCACTTAAGTACAGTCCAATCCCGCCATTTTCACCATGCAGGATAGATTGAGAAAGATTATCTGGTAATAATAAAATCCCGTCAGCTTTTTGAGTTTCCACCCAATATTTAGCTTCAGCAAAATTTCCAGTCACCGCCTTAATCTCTATATTCGGGCTTTGGCTGACATGACTGATAATAGTATTGGTTAAAGCACTTTGCTCTTCATCGACAATAATAATCGGCAAGGCTTCTGCCTGTTCTGCCTTATATGCGGTCGGATAAAAAAAACTGTAAAACAGAACCGATAAAATCAGCGTGGTAAAAATACTGGTATTGCTAATAATGTCTTTAAAAGTTTGGCAATAAGCTTTCCAGAGTGATTTCATGGTGACACTCCTTTGGCTGTTTTTTTGAGAAAGACATAGGCCAGCACAGCATAAAGCACGACATAAATGACGAGCACGAACATCGGTTGCAGTGAAAGAGAGAGCGGACTGCCAATCACCCATTGCTCCGTCTGTAATTTGGCATAGGGTGTATAGGGAATAATATTGGCCCAGAACTGGGTGAATAGTGGGGCATTATTAAGGGGCAAAGTCACCCCAGCAAAACTGAGCGATGAACCACCATAAACTGCTAGTAGACCAAAAGATTTGGTCAGGTCTTGAGTGGCCAGAACCACCGCACTACTGATAAAGGCATAGGCACTATAGAACAGTATTTGCGCCAGAAGAATTGGCCATAATGACCCGGCAATAAACCAGCCGCGAATTTCGACCAGCCAAAACATCCAAGCCCAGGTCCAGCAACAAAATATTGCTACATAAACCAGATTTTTAGACAGCAGTGCCGACCACAAGTTTTGTTGGGCAATCCAATGACTAACAGTATGTCGTTTAATTTCCTGACCCACAGCAAAAGCCACACAGCAACATAACAGCAAGTGCAAAATTGCCGGCACCATGTAAGGTTCCAGATAAAATTCATAATTCAGCTGCGGATTATACAGTGGGGAAATTTTAATATTCGGTGTAGGTGCTTCCAGATAGGGGAGCGTGTTGCCCAGATACTGCTTGCCGGTAAATTCAGCCAGAGCCTGCAAGGTGCTAAGTAGCATAGCCGAAGAAATGGTATTCCCGATACTAAAATAACTCTGATTAAAAGCAATACTAATTTCAGCATCCTGAGCTTTGACCAGTCGTTGCTCGGCTCCGGCAGGAATATGAATATAGCCCCAGATTTTATTTTCGTTTAATAGCTTTTCGATTTCGACCGTTTGATCAGAAATGGTATGCACTTGTAGGGTATGATTCAAAGATAAATGATCATAAATCTTGCTGCTCAGGCTACTTTGATCCTGATCAATAATGGCGACTGGTAGATGATCCGGTTTGCCTTTGGCAAACATGCTGCCAAGTAAAATCAGAATACAGGCTGGGGCGAGCAGAACCAGAGTCAGATCACATTTCTCTCTGCATAAATAGCGTATTTCACGCTGAATACCCGCCCAGAATCCAGAAGCCATTTATTTTGGCTCTTTCAATTTAAACAGCACGCTCATGCCGACTTTTAACTCAGGCATTTCAGTGACTGGCACAAGATGAACTTTAAAACTGCGGACATCATAACCACCGGTTTGGCGCGTGGTTTTAATGGTGGCAAATTCACCTTCAGCACTAATATTTTTTACTTTAAAAGTAGCTGATTGATTCAGTGCCGGAATAAACCCTTCAAGCTGTTGCTGTTTACCTAAAGCGGCATATTGGTCTTCACGAATATTCAGGCTAATCCAGCGTTCTGCCGAGATCAGGCTGACCACTGGCACTGCGGTTGCCACCAGCTCAGTGGCATTTCCATAGGTTTTGGAGACGGTACCATCAATCGGTGCCAATAATTCAGTTTCTGCTTCTAGTGCATTGGCTTCGGCGACTGCTGCACGGGCTATATCGACCTGAGCATCTGCAGAACTTTTCTGTTCTGGTGTACTGCCGCGTTTAGCCCGGGCATATTGCTGATAAGCAGCTTCGGTCATTTGGGATGCAGATTGTGAAGCTGCAAACAGTTCATCTCGGCGCTGGCGGGAAATGACACCCTCCTTAAACAGGTTAGCTCCACGTTGATAGGAAGTTTTAGCGAGTTGCTCCTGTGCTTTTAGTGACTGCCAGTTGGCATACAGAGAAGCGATATTTTCTTCCTGAGAACCACGTTCTGCGGTGGACTGAAGTGCTAATGCAGACTGTAAAGTAGCTAAGGCCTGCTGCTTTTTCGCCTCAATTTCAGGACTATGCAATTTTACCAGCGCCTGGCCTTTCTTGACGTTATCGCCTTCCTGTACATAAATCTTTTCAATCCGGCTTGGAACTTTGGTGGCCACTTGAACGGTTTCTGCCTCAACCCGGCCTTGTAGCTCGATTTCTTTGGGTTGATAGGTTTTCCATAGGCCAAACCCAATCAAAGCAAGAATCACTGGAATTAAAGCTAAAAGCAGATATTTTTTGCGCGATTTTTTTTCTGTGCTTTCAGGATTATCTGGCTCTGATTCACTGTAATTGATTTCTGAAGCCGTTTCATCAACAGGATGTTCTGGCTTTTGCTCATCTGTCATGTCTGGCTCCATTAACGAATATAGTGGGTATTGGCATGTTGCATGTAATTTGGAAATTCAACAATTGAGCCATGACTCTGTAATAAGGTCGCGAGAGATATTACATATTTATAAGCGTTTAATGCCATTTCTGCCTTTAAACTGCTGAGCATGTTTTGGGCATCGATGACCTGAGTGGCTGTCCCGACATCTTCCTTAAAGGATAACTCCTGAATACGCAGATTTTCCTGAGCTGCTTTCAGATTCTGCTGAAGTAGAGCATCACTTTGCTGGGCGCTGACTGCTTCACTAAATGATTTATAAATCAGGTTTTCAATCTCCTGTTGGGTACGCGCCGTCATGAGTTCAGCGGCATAGCGTTTCAGCTCAGCAGCCTGAATATTTTTATTTTTATCAATGCCTGAGAACAGGTTATAGCGTGCAGCTACACCCACAATCCAGTTTTGATGTTGATCCAGGCTATATTCACCAAACGCAAAAACATTTGGCTTTTTAGCGGCCTGCTGGGCTTTGACATTGGCTTTGGCCAGCTCGGTATCCATCTGCATTTTTTTGATCAGAGGAGAGTTCTGACTAAAACTGCTGAGCAGAATATTCACATTTTGGGGTTCAGCACGATTCACAAATAAAGGTGTGCTTAGCTCGGTGATATTGCTATCCAGCAACAGATTATTTAGCTGAAATAGGGCAGCATTCAGATTGGCTTGGGCATTTTGTTGTGCGCGTTCAGCATTGTTGCGTGCCACTTCGAACTGCATGCGTTGACCTTTACTGATAAAACCCTGCTGTTCCAGCTTCAGAGCATTACGATAATGTTGTTGCATGGCATTTGAATTAAAGAGTGCTGCATCCAGTAACTGTTTTTGTAGTTGAACATTAAAGTAAGACTGAATCAGTTCAAAACGCTGCGTGTCCTGTTGCTGCTGATTGCTAAGTTCGCTACGTCCTGACTGAATATTGGCAATTTCTTTGGCGCTACGGGTGAGGCCTCCGGTATATAGTGGCATCATCACGGAAACAGTGGGACGAATCACCTGATCTTCAAGGACGACATTAGACGTATCCGGAATCAGACCAACTCCGCTATGAATAGTATTGTTAAGTCCTTCACGCAGTGGATCAGTAATACCTGCAGGTAGATCCACACCATTACTGGCTTCCCACTCATTAAGCCGGCCATTCACGCCTTGAGAGAGTGAATTTTCCAGATTATTTTTAAACTGCTTTAATGGAATATCGACTTCACTATGAAAGGCATAGGCACGAACATTCAGGTCAACACGAGGTAGGCCAATACCTTTGACAGCTTCTGCTTCAAGTTTTGACGCTTGCTCCAGACTTTGAAAAGCCTGGCTACTATAGGAACGTTGCAACAATTGTTGTTCTGCATCCTTAAAGCTGATGCTTTGTGCATAAGCAAAACTGCCATACATCATAGATGCAAGCACAGTCAGACCCCAGCAGACACATTGTTTATTTTTCTTCATATTCATAAAGTGGTAATGTAAAAGTCACATTAATTCAGTCTAAGCTGCATTATAAATCAAGTGCTTGCAGTGCAGGAATGGGTTAAGTTGTAGTATTGTTGTAATTTGAAACAATTCACTTCTCAAGTTTCAAGCTGATAGTTCTATGTCACTCTAAAACTTGAGCCGAGTTTAAATTCATTTTTCAATTATTTTATATTAGCGGCCGATTCAACATCTTCTAAGCATTGGATGAGATTGAATATTTTTAGCTGTACAATTTCTCATAAATGAAATCACCGAGTTAGAACAAAAAAATCAAAGATATTCAAATTATCCCTCGAATCTAGATTGGTTTTTTGACTCTATCTTCATTCTTGGATAGAAATAATTTTGTGCAAGCGGCGTCCAGATATGGTTAAATGCCATCATTTTATTGTGTTTCACTCTGAAAGGAAAAATCATGCGCGCGTACAACTTCTGTGCTGGTCCTGCTGCATTACCTACTGCCGTACTTGAAAAGGCTCAAGCTGAAATGCTTGACTGGCAGGGCAAAGGTCTTTCGATCATGGAAATGAGCCACCGTAGTGCAGACTATGTTGCAGTTGCGGAAAAGGCAGAAGCAGACCTTCGCAAACTCATGAATATTCCTGAGAACTATAAAGTACTGTTCTTGCAGGGTGGTGCATCTTTGCAATTCTCGGCAATTCCATTGAACTTGCTGGGTAAAAACAACAAAGCTGACTATATCCGTACCGGTATCTGGTCTGAAAAAGCATTGAAAGAAGCTAAACGCTATGGCGATATCAATGTGGTTGAAGCAGGCATTAAAACTGAAGATGGTAAATTAGCGATTGCTGATCAAAGCACATGGAATCTTTCTGATGATGCCGCTTATGTGCATTATGCAGATAACGAAACTATTGGCGGTCTGCAATTTGCCCATGTGCCAGAAACTGATAAGCCACTCGTATGTGATTTCTCTTCAAGCATTCTGTCTGCACCGATTGATGTTTCTAAATTCGGTCTGATCTATGCCGGTGCGCAAAAGAATATTGGCCCTGCAGGTTTAACACTGGTTATTATCCGTGAAGATCTGCTTGATCAGGCTAAACCTGAAATTCCAAGCATCCTGAAATATGCAGATCAAGCGAAAAATGGTTCGATGGTCAACACACCATCAACTTATGCATGGTATCTATCTGGTCTGGTATTTGAATGGTTACTGGAACAGGGCGGTGTAGACGCGATTCATAAAGTGAACCTGCAAAAAGCTGAATTGCTTTATGGCTATATCGATTCTAGCGACTTCTATGCAAATCCGATTGCCAAAGAAAACCGTTCAATCATGAACGTTCCATTTACCTTGGCAAATCCTGAACTTGAAAAACAGTTCCTGCAAGAAGCAAAAGAAAACCATTTGCTTAACCTTGCCGGCCACCGTTCAGTAGGCGGTATGCGTGCCAGCATTTACAATGCCGTACCGTTAGAAGGTGTACAGGCATTGGTAAACTTCATGGATGACTTTGCTAAACGCAATGCTTAATTCCTGAGAATTAAAAAACCCGGCAATTGGCCGGGTTTTTTTATCATTTAATTCGGGTTAAAAAACAAAGTTATGTAAGATATAGCCGCAAATGAGCATACCCAATACGAAAAATAGGCATGACATCATATCAAGCTGATAACGCGAGCCAAGATGATGCTCAACCTGCTGTAAATTTTCTTCTTGAACGATTTTCATAGATATTTATTATCCGATCTATTTATCGTAAATGATTATTTGTTGATCGTATTTTTACCATAAAAAATTGATTAAATAAAGTACATTCTTAACTAAACTTCATAAAGTATTAATTTTATTTAAATAACTGGCCTCAATATATTCATAAAAATAGAACTATTATATTAAGTCATTATTTTTATAATGTTTTAATATGATTATTCAGTTTAAGATAACATTGAAAATGAATTTATTTGAATTTAAATCTGTGGATAAATCTATTTTTAATAAATTCAAAATCCATTAATTCTGATTTCAATTGTGGATAAAAAATAATCAGAATTGAGAGAATATCGCACTAAAATAAATAAAAAACAGGAGACTCATATAAAAATATGAGCCTCCGATCTGGATATTCAGCTTAAGCTGCTTTTCGATAGATATTGGCCTGAATCCACAGATTGCCCCGAATATATTGACCAATCTGGAAATCTTTATGCTTGTCATTGCGGGTGGCTACACGGATCAAGGTAGCCGGCTGGCCTTCATCATGAATCAGGGTAACATCATAGAGCATGTAGTCCTGATCCATAAATTGCATTGAAGTTTTACCGACAATATTGCCCTGGAACCAGGCTTCATCTTCCTGACCCATGGTCTCACCATAGAGATAAGCGACCATTTTGGAGAAATCAACCGTTACCGGTTCTTTGTCTTCTTCAGATTTCGGCTCCCAAGCATCGATCTGTTCCTGTAAATTATCCGGTGCAACACCATTATTTTCCGCAAGAATTGCATTCAGGGCACGGTGATGTTTGATAGAGGCAGGATCATCCACGACTAAATGTTCATGGTCAGTCACCACTTCCAGTTCATAAGCCCAAGCATTTAAGTTGACGATATAAGACTGGTCTTTTTCATAATGCGACCGGTTGACGCTGTACAGCGTATCAAAGGCATAGATGATATTGTTGGCACCCAGATTGAGACGCAACACAGCTTGGGTGTCGGATTTACAAGAAATAATCCGGTCAATCGTGGCTTTCACCTGGTAGGGACTGTCAAAACCCGGAAATGCGGTTTTCACAGCCTGTGGCTTGTTATTTTCTACGGCAATCACTTGGCTTAATTGTACCGCAGCTTTGCTCGGTCCCTGAATCAGCCAGGTGGTTTCATCCATATCGCATTCTTGTGTACACAAGCCCATCGGCATTACAGGTGCGTCAAGGGCTTTGCCTAACCACTGGGGAACATCTGTGCCTGGGTTTTCAGTAAGCAAGGTCCAATGTTCGACATGACTACCGAAATTTTGATCATCAATAGTGATGATCTCTGGGCTATTCTGTTTTTTCATATGCACAATTGATCTTGGATGACTTATTTATAGTTAATCGAGGGTCATTACGATTTTTCAAGTCACTCGAATGAATTTAAAAATTAAAATGCAAATCATGTGAAGTCAAATATTTTTCTAGTTGTGAGTGGCTGACTCATTTAATACGGTTGAGTTGAGTATTTAAATACCAGGATATTCAGAGAAAGAGCAGTTTTAGGCATCAACCTGCATCCTCTGATTTGCTACACTAGTCCAAATTTCTCCCTTATGGAAAGCTGTGTGTTGCCATTCAAACTTTGGGTCGATGCAGATGCATTACCTCGTATTCTGAAAGATGTGATTATCCGTGCCTCCGATCGTTATCAGCTTGAAGTCACTTTTGTGGCTAATCAGCCGGTAGGGATTACACCGTCGATTCGTATCAATTCTATTCAGGTGATGAGCGGGGCAGATGCAGCAGATCAGGAAATTGTTGATCGTATGAAAGAGCATGACATTGTGGTGACGCAGGATATTCCTTTGGCTGCTCAAGTCATCGAGAAGGGCGGTATCGCGATTCACCCGCGTGGCGAAATCTATACAGTGGCTAACGTCAAAGCACGTCTACATTTACGTGATTTTATGGATACCTTGCGGGGGGCTGGTGTACAAACCGGTGGCCCACCGCCGATTTCTGAACGTGATAAACGTGAATTTTCCAGCTCTCTAGATCAAACCATTCAAAAACAGAAACGTAAAACTGCGATTAAATAAAAAACGAGATCAAGTATGCCCCCAAAAAGTAACCTGATGTTGACCTATGCCTTGCTGGTTTTCATCTGGTCCACCACACCACTGGCGATTGTCTGGAGTGTGGAAGATTTGCATCCGATGTGGGCATTGGCGATCCGCTTCTTTTTGGCTTTGCCTCTGGCCTTAGGATTATTGTGGTTATTTAAAACCAGATTACCGCTTGATCGTGTTTCCCTGCATAGTTACTTGGCGGGTGCATGCAGTTTTATCGGCTCGCAAATTTTTACTTACTGGTCTACGGATTATTTAAGTTCCGGCATCATTGCCTTAATGTTCGGCTTGGCACCCCTAATTTCAGGTCTGATTGGGCGTTTTGTCTTTCAGATGCAACTTTCGCTAAATCAATGGCTGGGAATGGGAATCGCTTTAATCGGACTTTCGGTGATCTGTCTAGGTGATGCAGATCAGCATATACAGCCAATTGGAATCGTGATCGCTCTGGTTGGTGTATTAGTTTATTGCGTATCTATGTTCTGGGTGAAGAAAATCAATGCACCAATTGATCCTATGGCACAGGCGGCCGGTTCGATTGGTTTGTCAGTCGTTTTTTCTCTGGGTATGTTGCCATTTATCTGGCAATACGCACCCACTGCTATGCCACATGCCAAGTCCTTATTTGGTCTGGTATATGCGGTAATTATGGCATCACTGATTGCGATGTTCTGTTATTTCAAACTGGTACAGAAGATTAAGCCGACGACTCTATCTTTAACCACCGTTCTGACACCGATGCTGGCCTTGCTGGTAGGTGTATTATTGAATAATGAAAAATTGCCGCTCATTGCTTTGGTGGGTGTAGTAATCTTATTGTTTGGCTTAGTGGTTTATTTCGCTAAAGAAATTAAGGCGAGCTATAAAGCCCGCCTTTAATAAAAAGATAGATACCAGTCTTAAGCAAAGCTGGCTTTCACACATTCGCCCAGTTTGACGCGATCCTGAGGATGCAGGGTAATGAAATAAGCACCCGTACGATATTTCCCGTTTTCTTCTGCACGACTGTAGGCCACCTGAGCGGTTGCCGCGATGTGGAAGAAGTTTTCCGGGTGACTTAAAGTCACATGCAGATAGGTTCCTTCACTAATCGGCTGATCACTAAAGAAGCTAAAACCAGTCTCTGAAAAGTTCACATGTTCCGGTACAGGTAACATGCTTTGTACAATTGCGTCATACAAAGAACCGGTAATAAGGTTTAATTTTTGGTTGAATAAGGATAAGATTCGAGCAATTTGTTGATCTTTTTCAGATAATTGTTCTAATTCGTAGTTAACAGCATGATCAAATTGATCTAGCTCTGCAAGTAGTAGAAAATAGCGGGGCAATACGAAATTAGCATCGTAAGGATCATTCAAGGCAACATCATCGGAAATAATCTGATAATTGATTCGTAAAGCAGCATCGATTCGAGACAGGACTCGTCTTTCAGTGAATCCGTTTGGATGCTGTACATTTTCCATAATTTATTACCTCGGACTAGATGGTTATGTTCAAACCAATCTCGCTGTATATAGGGTTGAAATATACTCGCGCACGGCGTAGTAACCACTTCATTTCTTTTATCGCATTGGTCTCAATGATCGGTCTCACGCTCGGTGTAGCAGTCCTCATTACAGTTTTGTCTGTCATGAATGGTTTTGACCGAGAGTTGAAAAATCGCGTCTTGGGGATGGTTCCTCAAGCCACTGTTTCTTCGACGCAAATTCTAACAAATTGGCCTGAACTTGCAAAGCAGATTGAGCGGCATGAACACGTTCAAGGTGTGGCTCCTTTTACCCAGTTACAGGGGATGCTCACGGCTCAAGGGCAAGTTGCCGGAATTATGGTCAGCGGAATTGAACCAAAGTATGAGAAGAAAGTTTCGATCATCCAGAACCATATGGTCGAGGGTAGTATTGATAACCTGAAAAAAGGTGAATTTGGGATTGTTTTAGGCAAACAGATGGCAGATGCCATGGGCGTAGGCTTGAACGATAATATTACCTTGGTTCTACCTGAAGCGACGCCTTCACCAGCGGGTGTTGTGCCACGTTTTAAACGCTTTAAAGTGGTTGGGATCTTCAGCATTGGTGCAGAAGTTGATTCGATGATGGGTTATATTGCCTTGAACGATGCTTCAACCTTGTTACGTCTGCCAGATGGTGCACAAGGCGTACGTATGAAGCTGGATGACATTTTCGCAGCGCCTCAGGTTTCTCAGGAAATTGTGCGTGATTTACCGGGTAACTTCTATGCCTCTGACTGGACTTATACCCACGGTAATCTGTTCAGCGCAATTCAGATGGAAAAAGCAATGGTCAGCTTATTATTATTCCTGATTGTCCTGGTCGCAGCATTTAATATCGTGTCTTCACTGGTAATGGTGGTCACAGATAAAAAATCCGACATCGCAATTTTACGTACTTTGGGTGCTTCACCTGCCACGATTACCCGAATCTTTATGGTTCAAGGTACTGTGATCGGCGTAATCGGAACTTGTGCGGGTGCCATTCTCGGGATTATTGCCGCCACCAGTATTAGTAGTTTTATTGGCTGGTTAAACAATTCACTTGGCCTGAATATGTTTGATGCTTACTTCATCAACTATTTACCTTCTTATCTGCGCTGGCAGGATGTGGTCGTGATTGTAGTTCTGTCACTTGCCTTAAGTTTCCTAGCCACTATTTATCCAGCATTCCGTGCTGCTAAAATTCAACCGGCGGAGGCATTGCGTTATGAGTAATCTGGTTCTGGATGCCCAAAATATCGAGAAATCTTTTACAGATGGAAAATCTACGGTTGATGTGATCAAAGGGATTTCATTGCAGGTAAAGGCCGGGGAATTTGTTTCTATTGTCGGTTCAAGTGGTTCCGGTAAAAGTACCTTGTTGCATATTCTGGGAGGATTGGATCGTCCTTCTGCCGGACAAGTGATGGTCAATGGCCGCCGTTTTGACAATTTATCTGAAGCAGAACGCGGCTATGTCCGTAATGAAAATTTGGGCTTTGTATATCAATTCCACCATTTATTGCCAGAGTTTACTGCACTAGAAAATGTCGCGATGCCTTTAATGCTTCGTAAAAACGTCAAGTTTAAAGAGGCTAAACAGCAGGCAGAATACTTGCTGGAGCGTGTTGGATTAACCCATCGTTTAACCCATCAACCGGGCGAACTTTCAGGGGGCGAGCGTCAGCGTGTAGCACTGGCTCGTGCCGTGGTGACCAAGCCGAAGTTAATGATGGCAGATGAGCCAACAGGTAACTTGGACCGTAAAACAGCCGATAAAATCTTTGAGTTGCTGACTGAATTACGTAGTGAATTCAATATGGCCATGTTAATTGTGACCCATGATGAACAATTGGCACATTCGGCAGACCGGATTCTACATATGCGTGATGGTCTATGGATGAATGACTAATTACAGAAATAATCTTCTTTAATTGAAGCTCACTTCGGTGGGCTTTATTATTGCCTGAAAATAATAATAAAAAAGAAAATCTTCATGTTGCAATGGTTGTGTCTGGGCTGGATTTTAGGCCTTGCCAGTATGGGAAAATCTTTTCTGAATATTGAGTTGAATTCAATCTCAGTGATATTTCTTGCTGTGCTCTTTTATTTCTGTAGTTCCAAGCTCAATACTGTTCTGAAAAAGCCCTTACATAAAGGATTGCTGGTAAGTACCTGTATTCTACTCGGGACATTTTTGGGATATGGTTATGCCAATCAACAGCTCAGCCAACGGCTATTGAATGTCGAGCATGAAGTACTGCAGAAAGACATTATCGTTTATGTCAAACGCTTGAATAAACTCGGTGAACAATCCATCCAGCAGCCTTTGGAAGTATTAAACCTCGATGGACGCACCGTAACCTGGATGGGTTTTCTACCTAAAACCTCATCGAATACTTCACAACTATCAGCGAATCATGAAAATAATGCACTTGAACTGGGGCATTATTACCGGCTGCAAGGGCAGGTACGTCCTAATCACAGTTATGCAACGCCCGGTGCTTTTGATGCTGAAAAATGGGCACTGCAACAGAATATGATGGCAGGTTTCCGGATCAAACAGATAGAGCAACTTGATTCAGCTACTGTTTCTACACTGGGGTATAGTCAGTTTATTCGAGAGCAAAGAGCTTTAACTCAGCAATTTCTACTTTGGGTAGAGAAGAAGCGGCTGCAATTAAGAGAGTTCATAGCACGACAACCTGTACAAAATAAAGGTTTGCTTCTGGCTTTGCTCACCGGAGATGAAAGCCTTTTAAATCCTGCAACTGAACAGCAATTTCGACGTATGGGTATGAGTCACTTACTGGCGATTTCCGGACCACATGTGCTGATCTTTGCCCTGATGGTCTGTACTATGCTTCGGCTACTTGTCGCACGAAGTATGCCTCAGCTTTATCTAAGATGGCCACGCCAGTATTTTCTGGCTTTACCTTTTCTGTTTTGTGTGGTGCTGTACTGTGCCTTTGTGGGTTTTGAAATCCCGGCAATCCGCACTCTGCTGATCTGTATGATTGGTGTCATCCTCATGCTGCTTCGACAAAATCTGCAGGCTTTAAAACTTCTGATTCTGAGCGCCGCCTTACTGTTATTCATTGATCCCTTTAGTATCTTGTCCGCGGCTTTCTGGCTATCCTATGGGGCCTGTTTTGTATTGCTCAGAATTTATCAGACCATTCAACAGCGACCATCCGAGCAAAATCAGACAGCAATACAAAAACTGTATTTTGCAGCTAAAGTGCTAGTGGAATCACAGTGGAAAATCTTTCTCGCTTTATTTCCTTTAATGATGCTGTTTTTTAAGCAGATTGCCTGGATCACACCGTTCAGCAATTTGGTCGCAATTCCCTGGATCGGTCTTTTGATTGTACCGATCGATATTCTGGCAGCAATTCTCTTTTTTATCGCTGAACCGGTCTCAAGCATGCTATTTCAGCTTAATGATCTGTTGCTGAATATCCTGTTGGGCTTCTTAAATCTGCTGGATCACTGGTTTAAACCGCAGTTAATTCCAGTTGCAATGAATCACTGGATGATTGGGCTATGTATTCTGTCTTTGCTGATTTTATTCTTACCACGAGGCGTATTACCAAAATCCTGGATAGCTGTCGCGGCGGTACCAGTTTGTGTTCCTCAATTTAATCATCCGCCATTTCAGCTTTCGGTGCTGGACGTCGGGCAAGGGCAGGCGATATTCTTTCGTTATGGAACTCATAACATGATGATCGATATGAGCGGTTATTATGATGAGGAAAAATTTAGTATTGGGAAGCAGGTAATCATGCCATTTCTGTCGGTACAAGGTGTTTCTCAACTGGAGCAGGTGATTTTAACGCATCTGGATCAGGACCATAGTGGTGCTTATCACAGCATTAAAGACCAGCTCAAGATTAAGAATATCTATGCCAATGAAGTGACCGAAACTGCAGCCTCTTCAAACTTTCAATTATGTTATCAGGGACAGCGGTGGCAATGGCAGAATGATGTGCAGATTAAGGTCATTGCACCAAAACTAGAACAATTAAATACTGCTAATTTCAATAAAAATGACCTGTCTTGTGTAGTGTATTTGCAGCTCAAAGATGTCTGGCCTTATCAGAATTTTCTGCTGATGGGAGATGCAGGTTGGCAGACTGAATATCAGTTACTCAAAGACTACCCCGATTTAAAAGTGGATGTCTTGGTCTTAGGCCATCATGGCAGTCAGCACAGTTCAGCTTATCAATTCTTGCAGCACTATCGTCCTAAACTGGCGATTGCGTCTGCTGGAAAATTTAATCGTTACGGGCATCCAAGTCAGTTGACTCAACAGCGTCTCAAAGAATTGGATATTCCTCTATTGACTACAGCAGAGCATGGCAGCCTGCATTTTCATCAGCAAGGAACTCAAATCATTCTAGAAACTGAAAGAAGTCGCTGGAAATGGTTACAAAAACAAAATCTAACTGACTGATTCTAGAGATGGTTCAACAGCAGCCAGATTAGAAGTTTTTAACTGGTTCACTTTGGACAAAGCTTGGTTATGATCAAGCTTATAAATATTTCCCAGATCTTCGTGAGCTCTAAAGCGTTTATAGCTCCAGTGATAATGTTCAGGATGACGCTGAATCAGGTTTTCAATCGTGTTGATGATGATGCCTGTACCTTGATTAGCATTTCCCTGATAAATTTTTTCATCTATGGCCTCGATATGAATATCAAAGCCAGCATCCTCATTACGCAGGGCATAAAGGAACAGGGCACGAGCTTTAGTTTTCTGGATCAGCTTGGCACTCAGATTGCTGGTAGCTAGAGGAACACCAAAGTAAGGAATATATTCACCGCCAACGTTGGGTGTATGATCCGGCAGAATGACAGTGGTGCCACCTTGCTTCAAGGCTTTGAAAATCTGTCGTACACCAGACTCATCTGTCGGCACCAGATTGGCCTGTTCGCGACTACGAGCTGCACGTACAAACTGATCCGCTGCCTGATTTTTTACAGGCTTATACATGATGGTCATTGAAGTGAATTGCGCAACATAGGCATTCATGATTTCCCAAGTGCCAAAGTGCGGCACAATTAGTACCAGACCTTTATTTTGTGCCAAGGCATCATGCAGTAAATCTTCGCCTATAACCTTATGCACTCTCTCAATATTTTTCTGATTACTCGAACCCCAAATACTGAAAAATTCGAAATAAGACATCAGTTCATTGCGAATCGTGGCACGGGTAATCCGTTCTCTTTCCTGTGTCGACAGTTCAGACAAACTGATCTCAAGGTTCAGGCGAATTACATCAGAAGTTTTAGAAACTTTAAAAATATTAACGATTAAGGCAAGAATACGCGCAATCCATCGGGAAACTGAAAGCGGTTGGCGGCTAATATATTTGAGTAAACCGTAAGCTGAATTCTTTGAGCTGCGTTCAGTCATTGAGTTGTAATATTGATAAAATAAAAAAGAATAGCACTTATTATAGGCGAAAACGGTTTCTTTAGACAGAATTACCCTTTTCGGTGTATATAATGGGTTCAATATAAATTAATTTATTGGATTATTTATGTCCGATTGGCCACCAAAACCTGAAAATCAAATACAAAATACGCAACAACCAGTTAAACCGACTGGCCCAGAATGGAAACTGCTGGAAAAAGCAGTTTTAGCTTCAGTAGAAGAGCAACGACGGGCACGTCGCTGGGGGATCTTCTTTAAATTTCTAACCTTTGCTTATCTGCTGGTTGTCATTCTTGCGCTGGGTAAAGGCTGTAGCATGAGTGCTTCTGATCCAAGTGCAGGCGCAGGTGCACACATTGCTGTGGTTGATATTATTGGCACGATTGCCGCAGACAAGCAAAGCGTAAATAGTAGCAATACCATCAAATCACTCAAAAAAGCCTTTGAAAACAAGCAAAGTAAGGCTGTTGTTTTAAATATTAATTCACCGGGTGGTTCACCAGTCCAGTCAGATGAAATCTGGCAGGAAATCCAGTATCTGAAAAAACAGCATTCTGAGAAAAAACTCTATGCCGTGATTGGTGATACCGGAGCTTCTGGTGCTTACTATATTGCATCCGCTGCAGATGAAATCATTGTCAATCCATCGAGTCTGGTCGGTTCAATTGGTGTGATCATGCCGAACTATGGTGTGAATAACCTGCTGCAAAAACTTGGAGTTGAAGACCGCACCATGACTTCAGGTGAAAATAAAGCTTTGCTGTCCATGACACAGCCGGTTGATCCTGTGCAAAAAGCGCATGTACAAGGTGTGCTGGATAATGTGCATGGTCACTTTATTAATGCTGTAAAGCAGGGACGTGGAGCTAAATTAAAATCGACTGATCCTGCTATTTTCTCAGGTCTATTCTGGACCGGTGAACAGGCGGTGAAATTGGGTATTGCAGACCGTATTGGCAGTTTAAATACTTTGAAGCGTGAACTAAAAACTGAAAAAGCACTGAACTACACTATTGAATATAGTCCATTTGAGTCAGTACTGGGTCGTATGGGTTCATCGATTGGTGAAGGAATTGCAACTTCAGTGGCACAGAAACTTCAGTCAGAAAATAAAACGACCTTACAATGAAACCATTGATTCATTTTGCGCACGCCAATGGCGTGCCATCTAAAGTCTATCAAAAGCTGTTTGAAGGACTACAAGATGATTACGATATTATCTATGTGCCGTTATTAGGGCCTGATAAGCGTTATCCGATTGATAATCACTGGAAAAGTCTGACTCAGCAGGTGATTGACAGTATTGTGCGCCAATCTCATGGACGTCCGGTAATTGGTTTGGGGCATTCATTAGGTTCAGTCCTGAGTTTTCAGGCCTCCTTACAGCGTCCGGAACTTTTTTCGCAAATGATTATGCTTGATCCGCCGATGATCATGGGCAAAGAAGCCTTTGCGTTGCATATTGCAAAAACTTTTCGCTTAAAAGCACTGGACCAGATGTCACCTGCAGGTTTGTCGAAACGCCGTCGTGATCATTGGGAGTCTCGGGAACAGGCAGCTGAACTGTTACGTCCAAAAGGCTTTTATCAGGATTTTGATGCAGATTGCTTCCAGGCTTATATTGACTATGCTTTAAAGGATGATCCGGTTCGAGGTGGAGTTGAACTCACTATTCCTAAAATGGATGAAGTGAATATCTTTAGAACCAATCCATCGCTATGGTGGTTACCTCAGGCAAAACCAAAAGTACCAGTACATCTGGTGGTTGCCAAGAAAGGTCCATTTTTGGCGCGCAGATTTCCGCAGCAAGTGCAAAAGAAATTTGGCATTCCATTTACAGTAGTAGATGGTGGGCATATGTTCCCATTAGAGCAGCCTGAGCAAGTAGCGAGTCTGGTCAAACAACTGATTCAGCAACTGTCTGCTTAAAGTTCACCTCATCTAAAGAAATAAAAAAACGCATCCGAGGATGCGTTTTTTATATTTGGACTTTTAGAATTTGCAGAATTGAACAGGTTCTTGCATTTTTGCATTACGATACAACACACCTTGTTCAGTATGTTGAATTGTCCCATTACAGATCCATTCTACCACTTGTGGGTAAATCAGATGTTCCAGTACATGTACCCGCTGAGCTAAAGTGTGAGCCGTATCTTGATGCGATACTTTTAACACACCCTGTGCTAAGGCTTGGCCGGCATCCAGTTCAGGAGTGACATAATGCACTGTACAACCATGCAGAACATCACCAGTATTCAGGACACGCTGA
The DNA here is from genome assembly GCF_013418535.1 of Acinetobacter sp. YH12137. Taxonomy (NCBI): domain Bacteria; kingdom Pseudomonadati; phylum Pseudomonadota; class Gammaproteobacteria; order Moraxellales; family Moraxellaceae; genus Acinetobacter; species Acinetobacter sp. YH12137. Next base: position 205,947 of record NZ_VPBW01000001.1, read on the forward strand.
TGGGTATGCATGCCTTTGTAATGTGGCAAAAGAGAAGGGTGAATATTCAGCATTTTCCCTTCCCAGGCTTTCACAAATTTTTCACTTAAAATTCGCATAAAGCCCGCAAGTACCACTAGATCAACATCCCAGTCCAGAAGCTGCTGATGCATGACATCATCAAAAGCTTCCCGGCTTGGATACTGCTTATGTTCAATGACTGCGGTCGGAATTCCTGCTTTATGAGCGCGCTCTAAAGCAAATGCTTCAGGCTTGTTGGAAAGCACTCCGACAATTTCCCCTGACAGATTGGCATCTATCAGGGCTTGCAGGTTCGATCCACTGCCTGAAACAAGTACAGCAATTTTAATCATGCGAATTACGCGAAGATCACACGGATTTTTTCGTCAGCGCCTTCTACAGACTCGGCATTATCTGCAATATGACCCATGGTCCATGCTTTCTCACCCAAACCGTTGAGTAACTCTACAGTTTTGTCTGCTTCGGCTGCATCAACAACAAGAACCATACCTACGCCACAGTTAAAGGTACGATACATTTCAAACTGTTCTACACCGCCTTCGCGTTGAAGGAGTTTGAACAGCTCAGGCCATTCCCAAGAAGATTCATTTACGACTGCTTGAGCACCGTTTGGTAATACGCGAGGCAGGTTGCCTGGCAAACCGCCACCCGTGATGTGTGCCATCGCATGTACATCAACCTGTTTTAGCAGTTCAAGAATAGATTTCACATAAATGCGTGTTGGTTCCATTGCAACATCAGCAAGTGGACGACCATCAACGATTTGATTCAGGTCAACATTTTTAACTTCAAGAATTTTACGAAGCAACGAATAACCGTTTGAGTGTGCACCAGAAGATGCAACACCAATAAGTACATCACCCGCTTTTACTTTAGAGCCATCAATAATTTTGCTTTGCTCAACTACACCGACACAGAAGCCTGCAAGATCGTAATCTTCACCTTCGTACATGCCTGGCATTTCAGCAGTTTCACCACCAACCAGTGCACAGCCTGCAAGTTCACAGCCAGCACCGATTCCTGTTACGACATTTGCAGCCACGTCCACATTTAGGTGACCAGTCGCATAATAGTCCAAGAAGAAGAGTGGTTCAGCACCACAAACGAGAAGGTCGTTCACACACATTGCAACCAGATCTTGACCAATGGTGTCATGACGGTTCAAATTCAGTGCCAGACGTAATTTTGTACCAACACCATCTGTGCCTGATACGAGAACAGGTTCTTCATAACCTTTAGGGATTTTACAAAGGGCGCCGAAACCGCCTAATCCGCCCATTACTTCAGGACGTTTAGTACGCTTAGCGACGGACTTGATTCGGTCGACTAACGCGTCGCCCGCTTCAATATCGACACCTGCATCTTTGTAGCTTAAACCAGTGTTTGGGGTAGAAGTTGAGTTGCTCATAATGAAGTCTCCGCATTCGCGCGGGGGATTATAACCTGAATATGCAAAACTCTTATGGTATTTATGCCCTAAAATGCTATCTTTATTAAAATATTTTACTTTTTATAACGATTAATAGAGAGAAGGCGAAACTTTATGGTAGATCGCACATTGCGTCGCGTGTTTATCCTAGCTGGGATAGCTTTGTTGTTGTGGATTCTATATTTACTAAAACCCGTTGTAATTCCATTTGTTGCAGCGTTTTTAATGGCTTATCTGTTCAGCCCGCTGGTAGATAAACTGCACGATATCGGTCTGCCGCGTTGGCTCTCTATTAGTATCGTTTTTACTGGAATCGGGATCGTTATGATCCTGGCGATCTGGTATCTGGTGCCGTTGATCTGGCAGCAGCTGATTTATGCGCGTGACAATATACCTGCGGTCATTGGCTGGATTAATTCAACCTTTTTGCCATGGTTGTCGAATACCTTCAATGTCGTTGAAATGGAAATTGATACCACACAGATTTCTGATGTGGTCATGGACTATGTGCAAACCAATTATAGTGCTGACAGTATTCAGGCCTTCCTGCTACGCCTTGCACAATCTGGAATTAACTTCTTGCAGATTGGCGGTACGATTGTCCTGATTCCAATTATTGCATTCTATTTCCTGCTGGATTGGGATCGTATGCTGGAAAGCTTGCGTCGCCTGATTCCACGCCCTTATGAAGAAAGCACCTTAAGAATTGTAGGTGAATGCCACAGTGTGCTGGGCGCCTTTGTCAAAGGACAGTTTCTGGTGATGATTCTGCTGGGAATTGTTTATGCAGTGGGCTTACAACTGATTGGTCTTGAAGTCGGTTTGATTATCGGTATGGTGGCAGGCCTGGCCAGTATTATTCCTTATCTGGGCTTTGCTGTCGGTATTATTGCGGCTGTGATTGCAACTTTCCTGCAGTTTGGGATTGACTGGTGGCAACTGGTTCTGGTTGGTGTGGTCTTTATGGTCGGTCAGGCGGTAGAAGGTTATGTACTGCAACCATTCCTGCTTGGCGATAAAATTGGCTTATCACCAGTAGCAGTTGTATTTGCGGTACTGGCGGGTGCTCAACTGGCGGGTTTCATGGGAATGCTGATTGCATTGCCGGTTGCAGCCGTCATTGTGGTTCTATTGCGACATGCACGTGAATATTACGAACATACACACTTTTATGGAAATCAGGCTGTCATTATGAATGATCCGGCTACAGGTTCCATAAGCGTAGAAACTTCAGACTTAGATGTTGATATTGAAATGAAAAAGTCAGAAGCAAAACCACTGCAAGAGGGAGAGAAATCAAGTAAGATGGATGTACCTCTTCATAAAGACTCATAAGGCCATCAGAATCATATGCGTCAATTGCAGCTAGATATAGAACCTCAACTCGATGCTCGAATTAGTGATTTTTCGGGCCCGGGATGGGGGCATGTAATTGATGCAGTCCGACAGCTGCATGCAGGCCTAATCAGCCGCTTTTATGTGTATGGCGGAGCTGGAACAGGGAAAAGTCACTTACTCTCTGCCATTTGTGATTCTTATCTGGAAATCGGTAAGACTGCTATACAGGTGTCTTTGCTGGAGCTTCTGGATGCGCCTACTGAAGCGATTACTTCGCTGGACCGGTTTGACCTGATCGCACTGGATGATATTGAAGCCATTAGTGGGGTTCCACACTGGCAACGCGCCGTTTTTCACTTGATTAATTATAATGATGAAGGCGGTGGTCAGCTGGTATTTTCTTCCCGTTTTGCACCCATTGAGTTAAAGCTTGAATTGCCCGATTTGCAGTCCCGACTCACGCAGGCAGTTAGTGTCCGTGTCCCAAATGGCAGTCTTTATGCGGACCGATTTGCCTTGGTGTCCTCGGTATTGGACCGACGTGGTATTCATCTTGACCCACAGATTTTTGATTATTTGCTAAATCACGGACCACATCAAACTTCCGTGCTTCTACAAACATTAGAACAGATTATTCAATTACTTAAAGGCGAAAAGCTGAAGGTCAGCAATGCTAACCTGCGGCAGATTTATGCATTAATTGATGAATATCGTTAAATTATAAAACATCTTGAGTAATTACTCAGTCTATGCGAAAGTAAGGCAAAATAATTCGCTGTTGCAAGGAAGATGCAACTTTAGAAGAAAAAGAAAGAAATAAAAAATTAAGGAGAAGGGTATGCTCAAGAAGAGCATAGGCATGGCTTTGCTATGTATGGCGGGGCAGGCATATAGTGCAGAAATTATTGTAACTACCACAGAAGATATTGAAAAAGATGACAAGGAATGTTCACTTCGAGAAGCTGTTGAATATGTGAATCGTGGCCTGGCTAAAGAAGGTTATATGGGCTGTGGTGGCGAAAATGCTATTGGCACCATTATCTTAAAAGAAAAAACGACCTATGTACTGAATAAGCATATCCCGATCAAGAAATCAGTAACGATTAAATCTATCGCAGAAGTAGATGGTGAATTTAGTAGTACCGATAAGGTAATGGGGTTATATAACGCTCATATTCAAATGAAAGGGACAGATAATCTCTTCCGTATTAGCAATGATGAAGAGCTGATTCAAGTCAATTTAAAAGAACTCGACCTTGAAGGTTGCGGTAAAAGCAGCTGTGCCGAACAAGGTGGCCTAATTCATAATAAAGGTAAATTGGTGATTGATTACAGCCGCTTATACAAGGGAGCTGCGAGTCAAGGTGGTGCCATTTATAATGTGGGGAAATTTGGCCAGAATCTGATTGCTTTTGCCGAAATAAAAACCAGCCTGATTGAAAATAATCAGGCGCAACAGGGTGGCATACTCTATAGCCAGCTTCCATACTTTCTGGTTTATCAAAGCGTTTTAAAGAATAACCAGACGCTGAATAATAATGCTACCAATATTTATACAGCGGGCCAAGTCGATAATCCTGCCGATATTCAATCCATTAATGCTGAAGTCCTAAGCAGTACCCTGTTAAAAAATAAGGGAGCACTGATCAATGTGATTGATGGGGTGGGAATCAACAACCTGACTATAGTGGATAATACAGGTACAGCACTACGTATTAGTGCCCCGAATGGTAAAGCCTATGTGGCGAACAGTATTATTTTAAGAAATGGTACGCAGGATTGTCAGATTGAAACTACGGATAAAAGTACGATTCACAATAACCTGGTAACAGCATCTTGTGGTACAGGTGATGCTGCGTATCCAAACCAGATCTGGACAGGTACTCGCTTGTTTGCAGAGGCTTCAGATCAAAGTGAAGGTGTCTGTCTAAATTTAAAACAAAATAGCGATGCTATTCTATGTCCTTATAGCGTTCCTAAAGATCAGTTCTTGGGCTATCTACGTCCTCGTATCCTGTTGAATTATAATCAGGTTAGTGATTCACCGATTGTAAATAGAGGGACTAGCTACAATAGCAGCAATCCTTCAGTCAGCTGTGAGGCGTCAGACCAACGCGGTGTAGACCGTTTACTGGATAACTTATTTTGTGACCGTGGTGCGATTGAAATTACAGTTCCAACATCTACCAGTCTGGTTGGACAGGATCTTCTAAAAGGAGAGACTGCAAAGTTTTCAATTGAATCTGCTTTAGGAGATAGTGATTTAATTCCTAAAGAGCAATGCAATAACATTATTGGAGAGAATCCAAAGGGTGAGCCTTGGCAAGATGGCTGCTTACAGGTTATCCAAACCAAAACTGTTTCCAAGGGCAAAACAGTCATTGATATTGATGGGAATGTTGTTTATACCCCAGATTCACAATGGCATGGTGCTGACATTTTTGAAATTCAGGTAGTTACTTCATCTACACGATTTAATAAGTCCAAACCTTATCTGGTTTTAAGTACCCAGATTGTACAGGAACCTAAAAATGAAATGAAAGACAAGTCTGTGAAAACCTCTGGTGGGGCATGGGGAATCGCTGGCTTAATGGGCTTGATAGGGTTGATCGGCCTACGTCGCAGATTAAAAGATTAAGGAAAAATCATGAAAAATTATAAAAAAGGACTGCTTGCAGCCATGATTTTATCTGCCATGAGTTTAATGGCAGCCGAAGATAAAACCATATATGTCACTACATTTGCTGACGAGGACGGGGAAAATACCAATGCCTGTTCCTTGCGTGAAGCCATTAAGACAGCCAAGCTGGATAAATCCTATGGAGGATGCAATGTTGGCCGTACATTGCGTAATGATGGTTCCGCTCCAGATGTCATCCAACTCGAAGCTGGGGAATACAAACTCAATAGTGAAATTATTGTTGAATCCCATGTCAATATTTTGGGAAAATCACCCTTCAATTATACTCAAAGAAGCCCTATTACCTTTTTATATCCAACACGTGAGGCTTTAACAACCACCATTTCAGGCCAAGGGAAAACTCGCTTATTTAATACGGTCGCTAGCCAAGCCAGCATGGTGGTAAATGGTGTCATCCTGAAAGATGGTTATGCTGCAAAAACCAGTCTGGATAAAGGTAATGGTGGAACATTTTATGTCGCCGGTCCTCTAAGCCTCGTGAATAGTGAAATTGTAAATTCACGAGCGGCTGCAGAAGGGGGAGCAATTTATGCAGTAGCGATGAATAATGAAAAAGTTATCAGGATTCAGGATTCCTTAATTCATCAGAATAAAGCAGCTACATATGGCAGTGTCTTGGCTATGGATTGTGTGGGGAATTTGGGCAGTACAGAGACCAAGCTAGAAATTAGCGCAAGCAGCATTGTCAAAAATGGTTCTACTGATACGGCCAGTATTCTGGACTTTTGTGGTTATGCCAAAGCTGATATTAGTAACTCTACAATTGCAAAAAATACGACCAGTGCCACAGGTCATATTTTCCGAATGGCCAATGAAATCAGCCGTCCATTAAGTTCTTTCTTCACTTTTAGTGCTATTAATAACACGATTGTCGAAAATACTGCTCGCTCAACCATCTTTTATGACAATACTGGTAATTCGAGTCTGGCTTATAATGTATTAGCATTTAATCAGGGATTGTCTTGTGAATATGCCTTGAATGGTGGGAATCCAAGTAAAGAACAGGATGTAGATTTATTTACTGCTTATAATGCGATTCATACAAGTGGTTCCTCACGCTGTATATTACCTGAACTGGCAGAAAACAGTGTTTCAACGAATATTGATGTATCCAGTAATCAGATCACAGATCTGTTAACTGCTTATATCGAACCTTCTGTAAATAACCGTTATTTAGGGATGTATTATCCTATTGATCGACAATCGAATACGGATCTGGTCAATATCGGTACAGAAAGTTGTGAAGAAACTGATCAGCGTGGAATTGAGCGGTTGACTAAGGCAACCTTATTATTTAATCCGGACGCAAAAAATTCCTGTGAAATTGGGTCGGTAGAAATCCGGCGCTTAACTGCAGCAGATATTTCTGGCCTAAAAAATAGTTCTTTAACAGAGTTGCTGGATTATTATCAGGAAAATATTGATGATATTAATTCTATTCTGGCCGATAAGAATACAAAACCTGAGGAAATACAGGGCTTAAAGGAAGAGCTAAAAGAATATGAGGATCTTTTAAAATATACCAAGCAATACCAGAAATATCGTGCCATATACGTTAATCCATTTAGTTTGGTCATGCCTCAAGAAACTTTAAATAATACTCAAGTACAAGCTAAAGCATTAAATTCACAAAATTATGAAATTACAGTGCAATCTTTAGGTGTAGGGTCTTTATCTGGATCAGGCAGTTCATTAATTGTTCAAGGTGCGCCGAATGACCCAAATTTAAAATGTGAATGGAAGCCTGACTTAAACCGTATCATGATGTATCGTACTGATGGCAAAGTAACCAGTCTCTCGGATACGGAGTATTGCCGTTATACAATTAAAGACAAGCAGACAGGTGCCAGCAGTACAGGTATTTTGCAGGGCGCATTTGTAAATATTAAACCGATTGTAAAAAATGATGAATATAGAATTAGCGCAGAGAACAATCTGACCGTAACTGTGAATCCATTAGAGAATGACAGCGATGATGGTGATGGTCCACGGATGAATGGCAAGGCTGCTTTCTATCGTGATAAAGATGGTCGTGAGATTCCAATTCGCATTGTCAAGCTTCCTGCCGGAGTAAACCTTTCCGCAGAGCGAGAAGGACCATGCCCAGGAAATTTTGCAGGTGAAACCTGCTATGGTGGAAAATTAACCTTTAGTGTGAAAAATACTTTTAGTCAGTCAGATTATGATATGCAGTATCATGTTTTTGATGCAGATGAGTTGATGTCAGATACAGCTAGAATTAACTTAAAAAATACGGCTAAAAATACCAATACATCATCAAGTGGTGGTGGTTCATTTGGAATTTGGGGATTGTTCGGATTATTAGGTCTGGCAGGATATCGCCGAGTTAGAAAATAATTGCAGTATGAAAAAAAGCCTCCAGATGGAGGCTTTTTTTAACTACAATTAATGAGTTTTAGGTTGAGTGAGTTGCTGGTATTTCTGGATATATTCTTCACGGATCGCCAGTCGTTCTTCTGGTGTTGCTTTTTGCATCCGTGCCCCTAACTCCTTACGTTCCTGGCTGCTCATCATTTGCCAGGTTTCACGCATACGCTGCTTTTCAGCTTCAGGAAGCTGGGTGAACCAATCCATGCGTTGCTGTAAATTAATACGTTGCTGTTCAGGCATTTCTTTTAAGGACTGATAACGTTTAATTAATGCCAGTTGCTCGGAATCAGAAAGTGTATCCCAGGTTTCGTTGACCTGCGTATTGGCATCTTTGGAAAAAATCCAAAAACGTTCAAATCCCGCAAAGCTGGTTTGCAGGAAGCTGAATGCACAAAATGCAATTGCTAATCTTTTAGCTGCCATGTGGAACTTTGTCCTCACCTAAAACCATTAACATTTCCAGATCTTCAAGCATCTGTGGGGAGAGTTTGGGGGTAGATACTGCCTGAGTCTGAGGTTCGTTATGGCTGACAATATTCGGTAGCACTACCACGCCAGCAATCGCAGCAGCCAGAGCAAAGCCAGACATTTTTAGAAATGCAAAGCGTGAATGTTGTGCGTCCTGAATATGCTCCAGCACATGATTCATCACCACCGGTTTATCCTTGTGGTGCTGTGCCAGTCCATCAAGTTTGGAAGTTACTTGCTTTAAGAAATCATCTTGCTTCATTCGGATGATCCTCCCAGATATGGATTTAAGTGTGCTAGAGAGGCACGTAGACCTTGAATAGCACGGTGATAATGGGTTTTCACACTGCCTTCTGTACAGTTCATAATTTGCGCTGTAGTTTGAGTATCAAAGCCTTCCCAGGCTCTGAGCATAAATGCTTGCTGCTGACGCACAGGTAATTTGGCAATCGCCTCCTGAATTTCTTCAGCAGTTACTGCCTGATCCAGAAATTCTAAAGGTGAGGGCGTAGATTCATCTACCAGATTGTCAAATTCGACTTCGTCGTCATCAAGGCTGACTTTTTTGAAAAAGGAAAAGGGCTGGTTGCGACGTGCTTCTTTACGACGCCAATCCTGTAATTTGTTATTCAGAATCGTATAGAACAGGGGATACCACTCTTCAGTGCTTTTCTCTGCATAAGATTTATGCAAAGCAATAAAAGCTTCCTGAACCAGATCCATTGCGATCCCATGTTGTCCTTGAGTCGCACTTTCCATCATCACCAAAGCACGCCCGGTCACGTCCTGCATGAAATTTTTCAGGCGAGACTCAGCGGTACTCTTTAGAATACTCGCATCTTGTGACTGCAACGGTTTCGGTGCTAAATCCATAGAGATGGAAAATCCTGTCATTGGATACCCACCATTATTCCCAAGTTCATGTGCATATAACGTTGGGAATAACGATTTGGTTGACAATAAAACTTATTATTTTTGTAGTGTAATCTATTTTATAAATACACTGACTGTAATTAAAACAATGTAACCTAAATACCGTATTAAATACGTTGACGCACCATCTCAAAGAAACAGATAGAGCCTGCAATGGCAACATTCAGGGATTCCTGTCCACCTGGCTGTGGAATAGTCACCGCTTCGGCATGTTGCAGGGCATAGTCAGATACGCCTTGACCTTCATTGCCCAGAATCCAGACGCAGGCTTTACGCAAGTCTTTACTGTACAGGCTGCTAGAGCGATGTGAGCTGGTGACATATACCGGAATCTTGAATTGCGGTAAAAGATCTTCCAGTGCGATATTTTCAAAAGTTTGCAAAGAAAAATGCGCGCCCATACCCGCACGTAATACCCGTGGTGACCAAAGAGATGCTGAACCCTTAGTACAAATGACCTGATCAATACCGGCAGCTGCTGCTGAACGTAGCAGGGTGCCAACATTACCGGGATCCTGCACATTTTCAAGGATCAGAGTGTCAGCCGTAAAATCAAGTGCCTGGCTTGAGCTTGGAATATCGACAATCGCCATACATGCAATCGAAGTGCCTAAGGTACTCAGGTCCTTATAAAGCGATTCACCAATGACAAAGACCACACCGGTATATTTGTTTAAAATAATGTCGAAATCAGGATGCGCTAAAGCATGTTCAGTCGTGAAGATCGAATTGATTTTCTTGTTTTCATGTAACCATGCAAGACACAGGTGCGTGCCTTCAAGCACAGTCTGTCCTTGTTTTTTTCGATAAGAATTCTGTTCAATTAAACCGCGTAAGTGTTTAATTTTAGGATTGTCTTTGGATTCAAGGAAGATGGTTGGCATAAGAAGAAAGTCCACGGCAGTCAATCAAAGATCAACTGCCGTTTAAAAATTAGTGGTGGTAGCTGGTCACAAGCTCAACTTCATTTTTTGAGCCAATGATGACAGGAACACGTTGATGCAGATTTGTAGGTTCGATTTCAAGAATGCGGACACGACCAGTCGTTGATGCACCGCCAGCCTGTTCCATCAGCATACTCATTGGATTGGCTTCATACATTAAACGTAAACGACCTGCTTTAGTTGGGTCTTTTAAGTCGTATGGGTACATGAAGATCCCGCTACGGCACAGAATACGGTGAATATCGCCGACCATACAAGCGACCCAGCGCATATTGAAATCTTTGGCGCGAGGACCTGTTTTACCTGCCAGCAATTCATCGATATAACGCTGTACAGGTGCTTCCCAGTGACGTTGGTTTGATGCATTGATTGCATATTCTTTAGTATCAGCAGCTACCTGAATCGCTTCAGAAGTCAACAGAAACTCTTGAGTTTCAGGATCGAAAGTGAAGAATACCACACCGGCACCCACAGTCAGTGCCATCATGGTTGATGGGCCATACAGCACATAACCAGCAGCAACCTGATTGACACCAGCCTGCATGAAGTCTTCTGCCTGAGTTACACTATTTTTTGCAGGAAGAATTGAAAAGATGGTACCCACACACATGTTGATATCAATATTGCTTGAACCATCAAGTGGATCGAACAATACTAGATATTGACCATTTTCCTGAGCTGAAGTGAATTCATCCAGTTCTTCAGACGCTAAACCGCCTACATGTGGATGTACTTTTAATGCATCAATCAGATAATCATTAGAAATCACGTCCAGTTTCTTTTGCTCTTCGCCTTGAACATTTTCATGCTGAGCACTACCTAATACACCCGCTAGAGCACCTTTTTGCAGGAGTTGGTCAATACGCTTGCAGGTATTTCCAATTGTTTCAATTACTTGTGCAAGTTCAGGTGTGAGGTTCCCGCTTTGTTGTTGTAGGAATTGGGATAAGGTGCGGTATGACATAAGGGAAAAACTCCAAGACTTATAATCGGGGGAAAAAGATCAAAACGATATACGGCTATATTTTAGAGGAGAACGTCCGAAAAGGACAATTAAACTGAATTATTTGTTGTGATTTTGCCCTTGCAACTCCTGTGGAAAGTGCTATGTTGAATCAAAGGAAAAAATGATCATAGGAGCACAGAGATGACAACATTAAAGTTTGATGCGACTCCAACGCCGAGCGAAGCGATTAATCTCGATGAAATTTCTGAAGACAAGATGAAAGAAGCGTGGAAGGATTACGAAGCAAAACCTGAATATAAAAAATTCAATAAACACGACATGATTGAATCCATGCAAACTGCAGAAGAAGGTGAAGGCAAAGAGTAATTTTATTCTTTGATCTTTCAAATATCCCTCTAATAAAAAAGCACTCGATTGAGTGCTTTTTTATGAATGATGTATTATTTAAATGATCACTTATTTTAGTAGTGGTGGAACAGCTTCGTAGTTGATTTCTACACGGCGGTTTTCTTTCCACGCACTTTCATCATGGCCAGGATTAACTGGCATTTCTTTACCATAGCTCACTGCTTCAAGTTGGCCTGCATTTACACCAGAAGTGATCAGGAAACTTTCTACTGCTTTGGCACGACGTTCACCAAGCGCCATGTTGTATTCACGTGTACCGCGTTCATCTGTATGGCCTGTCAGAGCTACACGAGAATTGGCATTTGCCATCAGGAACTGGGCATGTGCTTGCAGAGTACGGATATCGTCATTGCTCAGTTCACTGCTGTCATAGTCAAAGTGAACTACACGTTTAGCTAAATAAGCCTTATTTTCCGCAGTTACACCTTTAGCAGATGCACCGGCCATATTTTGAGCACTTAAAGCTGCATCTTCACTTAGACCTTCAGTGTTTACAGTGGTGGTGCCACTGGTATCCAGGTTGCCAGTTTGGACTTCAGCTGCTGGTTTACGGCTGGCACAACCAGTCATTACGACTGCAGCTGCAAGTAAAGGAAGTGCAAATAATTTTACTTTGTTCATTCTTCATCTCCATGAAGGTTGATTATGGGGTAAAGCATTTATAAATATTGAACTATTATTTTGGTGCCCAAGCAGGTTCGCGGACTTCACCTGTTTCACTTGGCAAATTCATGCGGAACCGGCCATCGAGAGACATAATGGATAACAATCCACGGTTACCTTCGCGAGTGGCATAGACCACCATCTGACCATTTGGCGAGAAGCTAGGTGATTCATCCAGGCTGGTTGGCGTCAGGATATTGGTCACACCTGAGCTAATATCTTGTACAGCCACTTTATAGTTACTGCCACTTGGACGATGAACCAATGCAAGTTTCTTACCATCTGCACTTAAGGTCGCGCGGGCATTAAATGCGCCACGGAAAGTCAGACGTTTAGTACTTTCATTATTGAAATCATAGCGGTAAATCTGCGGAGAACCACCACGATCTGAAGTAAAGATAAATGATTTTCCATCTGGTGCATAACGTGCTTCTGTATCAATTGCGCTATCGTTGGTCATGCGTTTTAACTGACGTGTTTCCAGATTCATCTGATAGATTTCCGGGTTACCGTGCATAGACGCAGTGAACAGCATGCTCTTGCCATCTGGAGAGAAGCTTGGTGCACCGTTTAATCCACGGAAGCTGGCCAGCTTTTCACGTTGACCAGTCGCCAGATCCTGTACATAAATGGCCGGACGTTTGGTTTCAAAAGATACATATGCAATTTTTTTCGCGTCCGGTGTCCAGGCAGGTGACAGGATTGGATCACGCGAAGTCAAAATGGTCTTTGGCTGTTCACCATCCGTATCGGCAATCTGTAAGGTATAACGCTGATCAGGCGTTGCCGGATTACGTAACACATAAGCAATACGGCCGGTGAAGTCTCCCGGAATACCGGTTAATGCCTGATAGATGGCATCACTGATCATATGGGCTGCCTGACGGGTACGTGAAGCAGGAACAGTCAGCAACTCATTCAGTAAGTATTGACGTTTTTCGACATCATACAATTGATACTGAATGCTATAAGAACCATCAGGATTGGTCTTGGATGAACCAGTCACCACATAAGGTACGCCTGCAGCTGCCCAAGCTTCAGCATTTGGCGAATTTAGTTGTGCTGTAGCAGGTAAATTCTTCGAGGCACTGGCAAATTTACCAGAACGATTCAGGTCATTTTCCACCACCGGATAAATACTCTGATCCTGGCTAAAAGGCACAATGGCAATTTTAGGAGCAGCTTCAGGAGCTTTGGTAATTTCCAGATGCAGTTGGGCCTGAGACTGGGTCGCAGTGACCGCACCCAAAGTGGTCATGATTGCAAGGCAGAGTAGGTGTTTGCGTGTCTTTTCCATCATTCGTTATTTACTCAAATCAACGGAGTTATTTATAAGTGATTGGGCTACATCATCGCATGGATTTATGCGAAATAGACCACGAATTTATCATCAAACTGTTATATCACTATGGGGAGTGATTATTATTTAATCTGTTTCAATTGAAGTTTAACTCAAAAAAACAGCCATAACACTTTTTCTTTATTATGGCTGTTTTTCATTAATGAGCTGTAAAGGTTGAAGTAAAACTTCGTGCTTCACGGCGTGCATCCGGATCTGAAGGCATTGGATAAGGTGCAGCAGCACGTACTGCCGCTTCTACACTGGCTTTCATATCTGGATCACTGGCACTCACCACCACAGAAACCACAGAACCACTATCGCTCAAAGTGACCCGAGCAGTCGCTTTCTGGCCTGAGGAGCCCACTGGGGTATCCCATGCACGTCTGATTTTATTTTCGAAATCACGTTTTGCAGTAGAGGCAATTCGCTTAGATTCCGCTTTTTTCTGTGCAGCTTCTTCAGCAGCCTGTTTGGCTGCAGAGGCTTTGGCATCAGCTTCTGCTTTGGCTTTCGCATCTGCATCTGCTTTAGCCTTTGCCGCAGCCTCAGCTTTATGTTTAGCATCCGCCTCTGCTTTAGCTTTTGCAGCGGCATCAGCTTTATGCTTGGCATCAGCATCCGCTTTGGCCTTCGCAGCGGCATCAGCTTTACGTTTAGCTTCGGCCTCTGCTTTAGCTTTCGCCGCAGCGTCAGCTTTGTGCTTGGCATCTGCTTCCGCTTTAGCCTTCGCAGCCGCGTCAGCTTTACGTTTAGCTTCAGCCTCTGCTTTGGCTTTTGCCGCAGCGTCAGCTTTATGTTTAGCATCCGCCTCTGCTTTAGCTTTTGCAGCCGCATCGGCTTTACGTTTAGCTTCGGCATCTGCCTTGGCTTTTGCCGCAGCATCCGCTTTTGCCTTGGCTTGAGCCTCTGCTTTTTGCTTGGCGGCTAAATCAGCCTTTTTCTGCGCTTCAAGTTTGGCTTTTTGCGCAGCATCGGCTTTACGCTGTGCTTCTACTTCCGCCTTACGCGCTGCTTCAGCTTCGGCTTTAGATTTTTGTGCAGCCTCTGCTTTGGCTTTGGCAGCAGCCTGTTTTGCCTGTTCGGCGGCTTCAGCACGTTTTGCTGCTTCGGCTGCTTGCTGGGCGGCTTTGGCTTGAGCAAGCTCTGCCGCTTTGGCTTCTTGCTGAGCTTTTTGAATATCGATCTGTGGGGGTGCTGGTGCAGGCTGCGGTGCCGGAGGTGTCGGTGCAGCTGCCGTTGGCACTACAGGTGCAGGCTCTACACTCGGTTCAGCAGTTTGGGTAATTTCTTCTGCAATATTTTCATGTGCAGTTTCTTCAAACTCAGTTTCTTCACGAGTCACCGGCTTGAGGTCTTCAGGTTTAATTAAGACCGTTTTAATCTGTTTTGGCGGTTCAGGTGGCTTACTCATGCCCAGAAAAAGCAGGCCCACCAAAGCAACTGCATGGATTCCTAACGTAAACCCAATCGCAATTGCTTTCTTCTGAAACGGTGGTTTCTGATAATTTTTCATACTTTATTCTAATGGCTTGGTCAGTAAACCCACTTGGGACAAACCCGCATCCTGCAGGCTTGACATTAAGGCCATCACATCGCCATAAGGGCGGGTGGTATGACCATTGATCACGACATTGAGGACCTTGTTTTCACTTTCCGCAGTGCTTTGCGCTTCTATCAAAGTCTGCGTCAAAGCCTCTAGGGTGACAGGACCTGTGGTCTGATTTTTATATTCCAGAAAATAAGTACCATCTTCTTTTAAAGTGACGATCGTAGGCGCATCTTTGGATTCGATTGGTAAGCCATTGGCTTGCGGCAAATCGACCTTGATGCCACTGGTAATCATTGGGGCAGTCACCATGAAAATGACCAGAAGTACCAGCATCACATCGATGTATGGCACCACATTCATGTCACTTTTCAGTGGTTTTTTAATACGCTCGAAGCGTCCTGAACGTTGAATGGCCATTAGTCATTGTCCTGCGTAGCGCCCACAGATTGACGTTGCAGCAGAGCCACCATTTCTTCAGCGAACAGAGCACGGTCAGAGTACAGTGCTTCACCTTTAGATGTGAAATGGTTAAAGGCTAAAACCGCAGGAATTGCAGCAAATAAACCAATCGCCGTTGCAATCAGGGCCTCTGCAATACCAGGTGCGACAGTGGCCAAAGTAACCTGATCGACATCTGCCAGACCAATAAAGGCATTCATGATGCCCCAGACGGTACCAAACAGACCGACATAAGGAGCGACTGAACCAATACTGGCCAGCGCACCCAAGCCTTGTTCCAGATGCCCCTGATCACGACTTAAACCTACACGCAGAATACGCTCAGTACCTTCAATTGACTGGGCAGTTGGAGCATGGCGTTTTTTAAGTTTAAGGAACTCGCCCAGACCCTGATAGAAGATATCTTCCAGACCAGTACGTTTGGAATTGAGCTGGGCATTGTTATAAAGCGTCTTGAGTTCGGCACCTGACCAGAAAATTTTCTGGAAATGATTGTCATCAGCCTGAGCTTTTTTATAGCTCATGGTTAACTTGGCAATCAGGTACCAGCTGTACAACGAGGCTAACAGGAGAGAAAGCATCACCAGTTGTACGACAGGGCTTGCTTGTAAAATAAGATCTGAGACTTGAAGAGATGATTCTAACTGAGTTGCCATAGCTGTTACGTGTGCCAAATAATTTTTTTAGTCTTGTTCCAATTCTTTATGAATCAGTTCGCGGATTTCATCAGGAAGACGACGTGGTTTCATGTCTGCACTAATACATGCCAACTCGACCTCACCAGATGCAAGCATGATTTCACCACGATAAATATTTTGTTGCAATACAAATGATGAAGCTTTACATGAAATGACACGTGCAGTCACGGTAATCAGGTCATCCATGAGGATTGGGCGCATATATTTGACGTTAATTTTGTGCACAACAAAGTTATAGTCGGATTGATGCCAGTAGTGACTCACTCCGGAAGCACGTAACCATTCAGTACGGGTACGTTCCATATAGCGAATATGGTTAGCGTGGTAGACAATGCCACCCGCATCAGTATCTTCAATATAGACGCGGATATTGAATTCAAAGTGATTCGCCATAGTTTTGTTCCATGCAGATTTTACGAAATTATTGCTTGTTTTTGGAGGCTGGAGCAGGCTTAGAATTTGCCTTATTCATTCCAAAAGTCAAGCAATTTAGCGCGTCAAAGTTTAGCACTGTGAGCTTTGAGACCAATGGCACAAGATGTCAAATCTGGATGGAGTAGGGGCTAAGCCAGTACGGAACGACCAATTGCTTATTAATACGGCGAAGTAAAAGCATGAATGAGACCAGTCACTCATGCTGGAGGAACTAAGAATCAGCTTTTGTTATTTTGCTTCCAGCTCATTTGTACCTGATTGGCTACTTTTGGATAATCCAGTATAAAACGGACATGACTTTCTACGCCGGTTTTTAAAGTCGCATCATCGGCTATAAAATTCGGGTTATGGTTCGGTGCTGCTTTGGCTGAGTCTTGATCTGCTGGCGTTGCACCGACGAAGATAAACAATGATGGCATCAGCTTGCCATAATAAGCGAAGTCTTCACTGGCACTGGCATTGTTATCGAGTAGATGCAGTTTATCTTCACCATTCACCTTAGCTAGAGTCGGACGCATCAACTCGGTCAAGGTTTTATCATTGGTAGTAACAGGTGCATAGGGCGCAATTTCTACTTTGACTTTGACATCATTGGCTGCGGCATTGTGTTCCAGCATTTCCGGCAAGTCTTTTAAAATGCCTTGACGGACATCTTCACTGTTAGAACGAATCGTACCGACCATATTCACCTGATTAGGAATCACATTTCCTGTGGTACCACCCTGAATACTTCCAATACTGACCACGCCCATGCCTTTGGTCAGATCTGCTTTGCGGCTCACCAGACTTTGTAAATTATTAATCATCTGTGCAGAAGCATAAATTGGATCGCGACCTGCCCAAGGCATTGAACCATGTACCTGATGGCCATCTACCTGTATACGTAAATGATCCGCGCTATTGAGAATTGCACCATCTTTATAGAAAATATTGCCGCTTGGCATACCCGCCATCACATGCATTCCAAAAATCACTTCAGGCTGAGGATTCTTGAGTGCGCCATCAGCCAGCATTTTACGTGAGCCGATCTGATCACCTTGACTAAAGTTATCAATATCTGCACCGCCTTCTTCTGCTGGCTGGAATACAAAAACTACGGTTCCGGCAATCTTATCTTTATTGGTAGCGAGCACTTTGGCTGCACCTAATAGCATTGCAGTATGCGCATCATGACCGCAGGCATGCATCACATAAGTTTCCTTGCCTTGATAAATACCTTTCTGCTTGCTGGCAAAAGGTACAGCTGCCGTTTCCTGAATGGGCAAGGCATCCATATCTGCACGTAATGCCATGACGGGGCCAGGTTTTGAACCTTTTAGAACGCCGATCACACCTGTTTTGGCATAGCCTTTACGTACTTCAATACCATAGGACTTTAATTCTTTTTGTACTAATTCCGAGGTTTTGAATTCCATATTGCCCAGTTCAGGATATTGGTGAATATGCTGGCGTAGTTTGATGGTATGCGCTTCGGCTGCTTTAACAGAATCATCTACCCAATCTGCTAAAGCCAGTTGACTGCAAAATAAAAGAGGGAGACAAAATGAAAGCGTCTTATGCATGTTCATATCAGGGAGAACCTTAAAAATCTGAATAGAGTTAAAGAGATGCCTGAGCATTACATAATGCACTACATTTGACCAAAACCCTCTGAATATGGATTTCATACCTTTTCGGTATATTCATTTTTAGTACTTGCTGATAAAGGGAATTTTACAGAGGTAGATATTGTAAAATTATGTAATTATAAAAATTTAACGGTCTATTTTATTTAAAAAATTCAAACTAATAGGGAATTATTAAAAGGAATTTGTATCTGATTTAAAAATCTTTCATTATCTAAGTTTCAACTATTTCTCTAAGTTAAATACTATTTTGGCATTAAAGTTGCTTTGATTATTTCATAATTATTATTGATAAAATTTAAAAGAAATAGCCTAAGTATTTGCTTAAAGAGCAATAACTATAATAGCTAAATAAACTACTTAATAATAAAGATTCGAGTTTGTGCTTTTGGAGCTAATTGATTGCAGTAGTCAATTAGCTCTTTTTCTTTATGATAAAAAATGGTTAAGCCAAAAGAATTTTAACCCTTACTTCGGCTCAGGCGGCGTTATGCCAAACTGTAAATAAGCCATATTGGTCGCAATACGACCGCGCGCAGTACGCATCACATAACCTTGCTGAATCAGATAAGGCTCAATCACATCTTCCAGCGTACCTGAATCTTCTGCCATTGCTGCTGCCAAAGCTTCTACACCCGCCGGGCCACCATCAAAGCGTTCTAGCAACATCGACAGGTAACGACGGTCGAGAGTATCCAAGCCATCTTTATCCACGTTCAACATATCTAATGCACGTTGAGCCATTTCCTGAGTGACTTCACCTGTGCCTTTGACTTGAGCATAGTCACGTACACGACGCAATAAACGGTTGGCAATACGCGGTGTACCACGTGAACGACGTGCAATTTCTTTTGCGCCATCTTCGGTCATTGGAACATCCAAGAGGCTTGCAGAACGTTTCACAATATGAGTGAGGTCATCGACTGAATAGAATTCCAGACGCTGCACAATCCCGAAACGGTCACGAAGTGGAGAAGTGAGTAGACCAGCACGTGTGGTTGCAGCGACCAAAGTAAATGGTGGTAAGTCCAATTTAATCGAACGGGCAGCAGGGCCTTCACCAATCATGATATCCAGCTGGTAGTCTTCCATGGCTGGATAAAGGATTTCTTCAATCACAGGTGACAAGCGGTGAATCTCGTCAATAAACAGAACATCACCTTCCTCAAGATTGGTCAGCATTGCTGCCAGATCGCCCGCACGTTCTAATACTGGACCGGAAGTCGATTTGAGATTGCCACCCATTTCACGGGCAATAATATTGGCCAATGTCGTTTTACCCAGACCTGGCGGGCCAAAAATCAGGGTGTGATCAAGGGCTTCTTCACGGCCACGTGCTGCGCCAATGAAAATTTCCATCTGCTCGCGGACCACCGGCTGACCGATGTAGTCATCGAGGGAAGTCGGGCGGATGGCACGATCAAAATGATCTTCGGGTTTTTCAGAACCACTGATGAGACGGTCTTGCATATCTATTAACTTAATCTCTTTATCGAAGCTGTTTGATGCTGCAGAAACAGCCTCAAATAATGATTTGTGTTTAACTGCCATTGTGTAGGCGTTGTCTTACTTTTGAAAGATCAAAAGTAACAAAAATCTTTTGTTGAGTTGAAGGTACTTCCTGTACCTCAACTCAACCGGCGACATCCATGTCGCGAGTAATTTATATAAATAGGAGAATAAACAGTCTTATTTAAAGTAAAGTCATTTTCCTATTATCTATTCATCGACTTTAATGCCGCGCGGATAATATCGCTGGCTTCAGTAAATTCACCTTTGGCAGCGTTCACCAGTTTTTGTGCTTCAGCAGGTTTATAGCCCAATGACTGTAATGCAGCTTCCGCTTCAGCCACGGCTGAATTGCCCATAAACTGAATTTGTGGAGCTGTCGAATTGCTTGGAGCAGTGCCCGCAGACATGGCTTTAAAGCGATCGCGCAGTTCGATCATCAAACGTTCAGCAGTTTTCTTGCCGACACCTGGAACTTTAACCAAGGTATTTACATCTTCATTCTCAACTGTATGAATTAGCATTTCTACACTTAAGGTAGATAGAATGCCGAGTGCCATTTTGGGGCCAACGCCGTTCACTTTTAATAAAGTACGGAAAATAGTTTTTTCCTGAGCATTTAAAAAACCATATAGCAATTGTGCATCTTCACGCACAGCCAGATGCGTCCACAGGGTAATTTTCTGGCCTTTTTGCAACTGGCAAAAAGTAGTGAGCGGCGTATCGATTTCATAACCTACACCATTCACATTTAATAATACAGTCGGTGCTTCCAGCGCCAGCACTTCACCAATCAGGCATCCAATCATCTTTTATCATTACTCAATTCAGTTTTGCAGCATAGTAGTCAGCATTTTCAGGAAAGGCAAAATCTCCTTCTGCAAAACAGGTGATTTTGCTGCAATAATCATCTAATCCAGCCAGATGTTTTATAACAATCCGGCTTTATTACCCTGCAATTCCTGTGACAGGTTATAAGCCTGATGATCCGAAAATTTCGAGATAATATCTAATACCTGCATAATATTGTCATAATGGCTGTCTTTAAAGTTTGCACCTGAACGTTGCAGAATCGACATTAACCGCTGTTCCTTAAAGCTCAGGTTTTTATGTGGTGTGGTCAGCGGAATAAAGGCATCCAGAATATTTTGCAGACTTTGATGGGCAATGATCTCTAGGCCCGCTTTCTGTGGATGTTCAAAAATCTTGTCACGTGCCAGTTCTTTGGCGCGGTTAATACCACTTTCAATATCTGACGAACAATATTGCAATAAAGTGCCTTGTAACTGACCAGATAGAATCTGGTCATGGTGGCGTGCAAAAGCAGTCGTCACTTCATTCACCAGACGTTTCATCACACGGCCACGCAGTGCAGCAATTTTCTGTTGCCAGGTCGTATCAGGCATGCCGATTTCAGAAGGCGTTCCATAATCTCCGAGCAGATTTAAAAATACCGGTTCCACTTCAGCATAGCTGAGCATGTTCAAGCTGATGCCATCTTCTAGGTCAATCAGGGCATAACAAATATCATCGGCTGCTTCGAGTAGATAGGTCAGTGGATGACGACAATATCGATACTCGCCGAGCTGGATTAGTCCAAGCTCTTCCGCAATTTGCTTTAAAATCTCTTTTTCTGCCTGATAGCAGCCAAATTTGGCACGGCTACTGGCAGGTAAATCTACTTGTGATGCCATGGTTTTTGACAGCCACGGATATTTTAAATAAGCACCCAAAGTGGCATAGGTCAGGCGCATGCCGCCATCATTTGGATGATAGTCAATCTTGGTTAGAAGCCGCAGGCCTTGGGCATTGCCTTCAAACTGACGTACATCTGCTTCCTGTTCAGGACTTAAATCTTTTAAGAAGTCAGTATGTGATACATCATCAAACCATTCGCGGATCGCATATTCACCGGCATGGCCAAAAGGCGGGTTGCCAATATCATGGGCCAGACAAGCGGCTTGAATGATGGCGCCCACATCCGCTGGAGACACCCAGGGTGGAAGCTGGTCTTTAATTTTCTCTGCGGCCAACATCCCTAGCGAGCGGCCAATACAGGAGACTTCCAGTGAATGCGTCAGGCGCGTATGAATACCATCGTGCTGGGTTAAAGGATGCACCTGGGTTTTACGGTTGAGCTGCCGGAAGCTCTGGGAAAAAATAATACGGTCATAATCTTTGTGGAACGGGCTACGGGCCAGTTCTGTACTCTGCTTTTTACTACCAATCCGAACTGTCGAAAGCAGTTCCAACCAACGCATTTGAGTCATTTATCATTATTCAGTTCTCTACTTTCTGCATCATGCCAAAAAAGAGCGTAAAGCACTAGGGCAGTGCGACATGAAATGTCATTTTGAATTAGCTTAGCTGAAATACAGCGAAAGATTGTCAATTTGGTGACAGGATTGAGCCAACAATTTCAGGCAAATTACCACGATAATAAAATCAATTTGTAGACCAAATATGACCACAGCACAAATTACTCAACCAAATATTTTACTCATCGTCGCTGATGATCTGGGCTTTTCTGATCTGGGTGCATTTGGTGGAGAGATCCAGACACCACATTTAGATGCAATTGCCCTGGAAGGATTACGCCTGACTAACTTTCATACCGCATCGACCTGTTCACCCACCCGTTCCATGCTACTTTCCGGCACAGACCATCATCTGGCAGGATTGGGTTCCATGGCCGAAGCCATACGACCTGAACAGAAAGGCCAACCGGGTTATGAGGGGTATTTAAATGATCAGGTTGCGGCTCTACCGGAACTGTTACATGATGCAGGCTATTACACCATCATGTCTGGAAAATGGCATCTGGGCTTAACTCCAGACCGTTTTCCGGCACGCCGTGGTTTTGAAAAGTCATTTACCTTGCTCCCGGGTGCAGCCAATCACTATGCGTTTGAACCCGATATTCCAGAAGAAGAAATTCCGGGCCTGTTGAAAGTAACTCGGGGGCTCTATGCAGAAAATGATGAATACATTACTGCATTGCCGGAAGACTTCTATAGTTCAGACTATTTTACAGATCGCTTGCTGGATTATCTGCAAGATGATGAGAGTCGTGCAGAACGCCCATTCTTTGCGTATTTGCCATTTTCAGCACCACACTGGCCTTTGCAAGCCCATCCGGAAGATATTGCCAAATACAAAGGTGTATATGATGAAGGTCCTCAAGTATTACGTCAGAAGCGTTTAGCTAAAATCAAAGAGCTTGGTTTAGTAGGTGAAGATGCTACGATTCATCCAGTATTGGCAAAAACTAAATTCTGGGACAGTTTGACGGAAGATGAAAAGCAGTTCTCGGCGCGTACCATGGAAGTCTACGCAGCAATGGTTGATCGCATGGATCAGAATATTGGTCGTGTGATTGAACATTTAAAACAGACTGATCAATACGACAATACTATTATTATTTTTCTTTCGGACAATGGGGCAGAAGGTGCGCAGCTGGAAGCATTACCAGTCTTTGGTCCTGATATTGAGACCGTGATTGCCAAATATTATGACAATCGTCTGGAAAATATTGGCAAGGGTAATTCCTATGTCTGGTACGGTGAGCATTGGGCACAGGCGGCCACAGCGCCATCTCGACTTTATAAAGCGCATACCAGTGAAGGTGGAATTCGTACACCGGCATTTATCAAGCATCAGGGCTTTGCACGTCAAAATGGCATCAGTCATGAGTTTTTAACGGTGATGGATCTACTGCCTACTTTACTGGAAACATTAAATATTCAGCATCCGGGACAGCAGTATAAAGGTCGGAAACTGGTGCCACTACGTGGTAAAAGCATTCTGCCGTATTTGCAGCAACAGCAGGCCTATATTCATGCTGAAGACCATATCACGGGTTGGGAGCTGTTCGGACAAAAAGCTTTGCGTAAAGGGGATTGGAAGGCTTTATTTATTCCCGCACCGAATGGCCCAAACAGATGGCAACTTTATAACCTGGCAGAAGATGTGGGTGAAACTGAAGATCTAGCAGAGCGTTATCCAGAAAAATTACAGGAGCTGCTGGCCGACTGGAAAGTTTATGTACGAGAAAATGGTGTGGTAGAAATTGAAGGCGGGGGAATTTTATTAAATAAAACTGCCTAAGCTATTTCTAATGAATTATCGAATTTCATAACTGAGCAGATGCTTACAAGAATGAGCTGAAATAAAAAACAGGTCAAACGGCCTGTTTTTTATAGAGCAATAATTTTGATAGAAAGTAAATCTTAGTCTGTGGACTGAATATTTAATATAGTTGATCATCATTCAGACAGATGGCAAAAAGCAGCGCAGCTACCTATTTTTGATCAAGAAATAATAAAGAAGTCAATCCTTGGCTCATTTTTATTAAAAATAGAGATTAAATTTTAAACCACTTGATATGATCAATAGTGTTGAAAAATAATACAAAATTTTTAAGTTGAATTATTCTTGACTAGTTTTAATTTTTCTTTAACAAATTGTGTTAAGCTGTGCGACTACATTCAATTTTTTTATCTGAAAATAAAAGCATTATTTATAAAATGCTATAGCTTTTCGCTTGAGTTTTCTCATTTCCTCTCTAGCCGATTTATGTATTTCACAGTAGAATATGCGCTCTCTCAAGTCACATTGTGGCATGGTCGCTCGATCATCCCGTGGAGCCAAAATCAGCATGTTTATCGTTGCCGGTGCACCTGCACATTCTTCTTTTAAGAAAGCTCAACTACTCACACGTTTATCGTCAATTAGTTCTGTTCAATCACTAGAAAGTCAATTTGTTTATCTTTTTGACCAAGCGCTCAACGAGCAACAACAGCAATCCGCTTTACAGCTTCTCAACGATGGTCAATCATTTGAACTGCGCCAGGCTGCAAGTGATGAAATCCAGATTCTAGTGACACCGCGTGTCGGCACGATTTCACCATGGTCATCAAAGGCAACTGATATTTTTGCCAACTGTAATACACCGGTTCATCATTTAGAACGCGGTGTTTTGTTTACTTTGAAGGGCGAAAAAGAGCTTTCTAAAGAAGCATTACAGATCTTGCATGACCGCATGACTGAAAGTGTTTTCAATGCGATTGAAGATGCTGCAGTGTTGTTTACTGAAACTGCGCCAAAACCTTTGAACTCGATTGATATCCTGGGTCAAGGTAAAGAGGCATTGGTAAAAGCCAATAATGAGTTCGGTTTTGCGCTGTCTGAACAGGAAATTGATTACCTGACAGAAGCATTTACTAAACTGGGTCGTAACCCGAACGACATTGAACTGATGATGTTTGCGCAGGCTAACTCAGAGCACTGCCGTCATAAAATCTTCGGTTCTGAATGGACGATTGATGGTGAAGTTCAACCATTGTCATTGTTCCAGATGATCAAAAATACCTATAAAGAATCACCAACAGACGTATTGTCGGCTTATAAAGACAACGCATCGGTGATTGTTGGTTTTGATACGCAACGTTTCTATCCGACTCAAGAAGATAACGGTCAACACGTTTATAAATACAAGAGCCAGGCCGCTCACATCCTGATGAAAGTGGAAACTCACAACCACCCAACAGCGATTGCACCATTTGCCGGTGCAGCAACTGGTTCAGGCGGTGAGATTCGTGACGAAGGCGCGACTGGTCGTGGTGGTAAACCGAAAGCTGGTTTAACGGGTTTCACCGTATCTAACCTGAATATTCCTGGTTTTGAACAGCCTTGGGAAGAAAACTACGGTAAACCGTCACGTATGGCATCTCCACTTCAAATCATGATTGAAGGTCCATTGGGTGGTGCTGCGTTTAACAACGAATTTGGTCGTCCAGCGTTAACTGGTTATTTCCGTACGTTTGAACAAAACGTCAATGGCGAAGTGAAAGGTTTCCATAAGCCAATCATGATCGCGGGTGGTTACGGTAACATCCGTCCGGACCACGTTGAAAAAGATGCGATTCAACCAGGCGATCTACTGATCGTGCTTGGCGGTCCAGCAATGCTGATCGGCCTTGGCGGTGGTGCTGCATCATCTGTAGACAGCGGTAAACTGGGTGAAAACCTGGACTTCGCTTCTGTACAACGTGAAAACCCGGAAATGGAACGCCGTTGTCAGGAAGTGATTGATACTTGCTGGCGTATGGAAGATGAAAACCCAATCGTTTCTGTACATGACGTCGGTGCGGGCGGTATCTCGAATGCGATGCCCGAGCTGGTAAATGACCATGAGCTTGGTGCGGTGCTTGATCTTCGTAAGATCCCATCGCTTGAGCCAGGCATGTCGCCAATGGAAATCTGGTCAAACGAAGCGCAAGAGCGTTATGTACTGGCGATCCGTCCAGAATCTCTACCTTTATTCGAATCGATCTGTGCGCGTGAACGTTGTCCGTTTGCGGTATTGGGTGAAGCAACTGAAGCGCGTCATTTAACCGTTGAAGATCCATTGTTCGGCAACAAGCCAGTGGATATGCCAATGCAAGTGATGCTTGGTGGTACACCACGTATGAGCCGTTCATATGAAACTGCTCCGCGTAAAGGCGATGACTTTGATGCGTCTAAAGTGACTGATCTGAAAGATGCGATTTATCGCGTGATCAAGAACCCAACAGTCGCTTCTAAATCATTCCTGATCACTATTGGTGACCGCTCGATTACCGGTATGGTGGCACGTGACCAGATGGTTGGTCCATGGCAGGTTCCTGTGGCTGATGCTGCAGTAACAACAACCAGCCTTGTCGGTTACACAGGTGAAGCAATGGCAATGGGTGAACGTCCACCAGTTGCATTGTTAAACCCAGCGGCTTCTGCACGTTTATCAGTTGCTGAATCGATCTCAAATATTATGTCTGCGAAGATTGATCAAATCAGCGACATCAAACTGTCTGCAAACTGGATGGCTGCTGCAGGTCAACCGGGCGAAGACCAAGCATTGTTCGAAGGTGTAAAAGCCATTGGTATGGAAATGTGCCCTGCACTGGGCATCGCAATTCCAGTCGGTAAAGACTCATTGTCAATGCGTACCACCTGGAATGACGAAGGCGAAGACAAATCTGTTACTTCTCCAATGTCAGGCGTGATCACTGCATTTGCACCTGTAACTGATGTTCGTAAGACATTAACCCCTGAGCTGAAAAATATTGAATCTGTACTGGTTCGTATTGATCTATCTAAAGGTCAGTTCCGTTTAGGCGGTTCGATCTTGGCTCAGGTATACAAAGCAATTGGTTCAGTGACTCCTGATGTCGACAGCTTTGATGACTTCAAAGCATTCTTCGCACTGGTTCAAGACTGGAACAACCGTGGTCTGATCAAGGCTTACCATGACATCGGTGATGGTGGTTTACTGGCAACTGTTGCGGAAATGATGTTTGCTGCACGTCTAGGCGTAGCGCTAGAAGACCAATCAGTTGAAGCATTGTTCGCTGAAGAAATCGGTGCAGTTCTGCAAATAGCGAAAGCAGATTGGGAAGCATTACAAGCAGAAATCGCGACTTCTACTCTGAAAGATGCGATCTCTGTAGTAGGTACAGTGAATAACTCTGATCAGTTATCTGTAAATGGTCTGGTACTTGAACGTGCCGACCTGCAAGTGGCTTGGACTGAAGTTTCTCATCAAATCCAGCGTCTGCGTGACAACGTAGAAACTGCAAATCAAGAATTTGCATTAGTAACAGACAAAGCACACAAAGGTTTGATTGCTCAACCGACATTTGATCTGAACGAACAAATCGAAGCACCGTACATTAACTCACGTCGTCCAAATATGGCGATTCTGCGTGAGCAGGGTGTGAATGGTCATGTAGAAATGGCAGCAGCATTCGACAAAGTCGGCTTCAATACTGTTGACGTACACATGAGCGATCTTCTAGCTGGCCGTATCAGCTTGGATGACTTCGAAGGTCTGGTCACATGTGGTGGCTTCTCTTACGGTGACGTATTGGGTGCAGGTGGTGGCTGGGCGAAATCAGTATTGTTCAATCAGCAACTTCGTGACCAGTTCGAGAAATTCTTTAACCGTCAGGAGACCTTCTCTCTAGGGATCTGTAATGGTTGTCAGATGCTGTCACAATTGGCTCCACTGATTCCAGGTGCAGATGCTTGGCCTCGGTTCCATCGCAACAAATCAGAAGTATTTGAAGCACGTAGCGTCAATGTTCGTGTAGAGAAATCTCACTCTGTATTATTAGAAGGCATGGAAGGTTCAATTCTTCCAATCGCTGTGGCACATGGTGAAGGTCGCGTAGTAGCATCGGCTGAAAACATTGCTGCATTGAATGCCAATAATCAGGTGATTATGCGTTATGTGGATAGCCAGGGTAATGCGACTGAGCAATATCCATTGAACCCGAATGGTTCGCCTGAAGGGATTTCTGGTGTAACTTCGAAAGATGGTCGTGCGACTATCTTGATGCCACACCCTGAGCGTAACTTCCGTGCGATCCAGCACTCTTGGAAACCAGAAGACTGGGATCAGGACGGTGCATGGTTACGCATGTTCCGTAATGCTCGCAAATTTATTGGTTAATCTGATTTAGCTTCAAAAAAAGGGTCGCAGCAGCGGCCCTTTTTTATAGTTTGAACTTATGGGAAATTAGTAAAACTAGAAAAATCATTTACTTTTGTTTAGACTAGCTTCATCAATTGCCACCAGTGGGTGGCTTTTTGCTTTCTAAGCAGTTTGAAACATTTATTTAATTTTCTCCCGCTGAACTGGTTTAGATTTTGCTTTTATATCTGCATAGAAGTGATATTGTGTAAATAATGCACAATATTTATGCACTTTAAAGGAAAGATGGTATAGATCAGTTCAGTATCAACACTCAAGAATGAGGTGATGACATGGCTAAGACGCTCAGAATAATGGATAGAACAGAATTACGTCAGAAAGGTTGGTGGTTATTTGGTTTTGTCGTTGGCCTACAGGTGCTGTTCTTGGTAGGTAGTTATTTGCTACAGGGTTCTTGATCAACAGATTTAAAAAAGCCACCGAGAGGTGGCTTTTTTATCGCTAAACAGTGAGCTGAATCTGCTTTAACGTTACCTTCAGCGTATTCACATAATCAAAAGCATTATTAATACTATCCTGATAACACCAAGTGATATAACCAACCGGCCTAACCAGAATTACACAGATTCATGAATTTCAGACTTGCCATTCTAGGGTTTATAACATCATGAGAAGCAATCTGAATCACCTCCAGATATGGCAAGTTCAGCGATTCTGCTGCCTGTTTCCAACTTTAATCTGAGCTCAATGTCGAATACTGCGTCATGCAAGACACTATGTGTATACCTGAAACAGGTATAAATGTAGGAGGGGAAAAGTCTGGCCATGCATAGAAAGTAGATATATGAGTATTCGTATAAGCTATTGATCTATTAATATTTTCAATACGTTGGCCTAAATCGTATGATAAGCACCTGTTTTTTGAAGTGAGCAATCTATGGAACTTCGACATTTACGCTATTTTATTACCGTGGCGCAGGAGCAGAGTTTCACTAGGGCTGCTGAAAAGCTGTTTACGGCTCAACCTTCTTTAAGCCAGCAGATTAAAGATTTGGAGCAGGAAGTTGGCGTTAACCTGTTTGAGCGTTCTTCACGAAAAATACAGTTAACCGATGAAGGTAAGGCCTTTTTAATCTATGCAGAAAAAGCTCTAGAAAATGCCAAATTGGCCGTTGCGTCAGCACGACAGGTGGCCCAGCAGAAAAATAACCAGATTCATATTGGTTTTCTGAATGTTGCCGAACTAAAAGTCATGCCACATATTTTGGCCAAGTTGAAAAAGACCATGCCAGATCTGAAAATTCATCTGCATAGCCTGTTCTGTCTGGAACAGCTTCAACGTCTAAAAAATGCTGAACTAGATCTAAGTATTACCCGTTTTCAGATGGATCATCCAGATTTTGACAATATTCATTTATTGACGGAGCAAATTCACTTGGTTGCAGCCAAGCATTTGCACCCAACCGATCGAATACTGAAATTACAAGAACTGAAAAATCATACGATTATTATGTGTGATCAGAATGCATCACCTGTATTTTACGAAAGACTGAATGCTTTGATGTCCTTTGATCAGCTAAAGCACGATCAGGTGCTGTGGGCGACCAATGTGCTACAGCATATTAACCTGATCAATATGGGGATGGGTTTCAGTTTTGCTCCCGATTATTTATTGCGTTTCCTGAATGATGAAGTGAAAGTGATCCAGACAGATCGACCTTTACCCCAGGTAGAACTATATGCAACATTTAACAAGAACTCTCAAAATCCAGCATTGAATATTATTACCGAAGCCCTTAACAATACGGTAAATGCTTGAAAAACTTGTAGGGATATATGCTTAAACTGATTTATTACGTACCAGATGAAAACCTAGAGGAAACCAAGAAGGCCATCTTTGCAGCAGGTGCGGGTGGGATTGGTGAATATACCGATTGTGCCTGGCAAGTGCTGGGAACTGGACAATTTAAGCCGCAGCAAGGCGCAGATCCTCATATTGGGGAAATTGGCCAATTAGAAAAGGTGGAAGAATGGCGGGTCGAAATTCTTGTGCCTGATGAAAAGGCTGTTGAAGTGGCTAAGGCTCTAAAAGACAGTCATCCTTATGAAGAACCGGCATTTGAATTTATACAGCTCTTAGATATAAAAGTTTAAATTTTAGAAGTGATATAAACCGACGGTGCATTAGTGTTGATGTGCCGTCTATATATTAAAAACACCCAATCTGCTTTTATTATTATAAAATTTATCAGAACAACTCAAATAAAAGAATAAAACAAGGAATATAACAATGCAGTTGCCAAAACCGCTGAGCAGCATGTTCAAAAATACGCTGAATAAATCTATTCAATACGGCGCAGAAATCCTACATAACCGTATTCCA
Organism: Acinetobacter sp. YH12137; assembly: GCF_013418535.1. NCBI lineage: Bacteria > Pseudomonadati > Pseudomonadota > Gammaproteobacteria > Moraxellales > Moraxellaceae > Acinetobacter > Acinetobacter sp. YH12137. Next base: position 236,683 of record NZ_VPBW01000001.1, read on the forward strand.
TATGCCCATGATAATCCATATCTGGATGGTATTTTTGCACCGCAGCGGCAGGAGCATTTTTCAACTCAATTGAAGGTAGAAGGGCAGATCCCGAAAGAATTAGATGGCGCCTTGATGCGAATTGGCCCGAACCCCATTACAGTGAAAAATCCAAAAATTTATCACCGGTTTACTGGTGATGGGATGATTCATGCGTTACGGCTTAAAGAAGGTGAAGCACACTGGTACAAAAGCCAATATGTCGGTGCGGATAGTGTACAGAAGAAATTACATCGCTCAGTGATTCCGGGGAAAAGTCGTGGTGTAGCTGATCCAGTAAATACCAATATCATCAATTTTGCTGGGAAAATCTGGGCATTGGTCGAAGCGGGTGCTTATCCAATCGAAGTGAATAGTGAACTGGAATCTAAGTGCCATCATCTGTTTGAGAATGATGATCTAGACTTGCCATTTACTGCACATCCACATATTGATCCAGATACCGGTGATATTCATGCGGTTTGTTATGATGGGCTAACCCATAATAAAGTCTTTTATCTGCATATAGATGCACAGGGTAAACTGAAAAATCATGTTGAGATTCCAGTCAAACATGGTCCGATGGTACATGACTGTGCGATTACCGAATCTCAGGTCTTAATTCTGGACTTAAATGTAAATTTCTCAATGCAAAGTGCTTTAAAAGGTTCATTGCTGCCATATCAATGGAACCAGAAACATCAGGCACGTATTGGCTTATTACCTCTTGGTGGAAGTGCTCAGGATATACGCTGGTACAACATTGATCCCTGTTTTATTTTCCATACCATGAATGCTTATGATCTGGATACAGGGGATGTCGTCATGGATGCAGTGGTACATTCCAAAGCGATGGTGCATTCGATTCAGGGCCCAATTGAAGATCAGGATCTTCGATTAGAACGATTTGTCTTCGAAAAAGGAACAGGGAAAGTGAAGCGGACAATCTTATCGGATGTTAAACAGGAATTCCCACGCATTAATGAAGCTTATACCGGGCGGCCATATCGTTATGCTTATAGCATTTCCTTTGGCGAATTTGATGATCCTTACCATGTCAGCAGTAATAGCTTATTGGGTCATGATTTAGAAACTACGACCATAGAAAGTTATTCATTTGGAGAAAATTGGGTCACAGGTGAGGCTATATTTGTCGAAAAAGAGGGTGCACAAGCTGAAAATGAGGGTTGGCTCATGTCTTATGTGCATGCTTTAGATTGTAGCCCTTCGAAAGTTGTGATTTTGGATGCACAGCATATTAAGGATGGGCCAATTGCCACAATTTATTTACCCGTCCGAGTGCCGGTTGGGTTTCATTGTAATTGGATTGATTATCGGAAGTTGAAAGTAATATAATAGGACTTACGCATTGACGGATTCAAAAAAGTATTAAAATACTTTATAAAGTATCTGTGATCAGACGAATTAAACATGCTTCTACAGCAACTTGTACATTACCCATTTATATGGGCTTTCTCATGAC